>JAWWPE010000004.1:0-3373 GCA_033850895.1 Nocardioidaceae bacterium
TCCCGCAGGATCCACGCACCCAGCTCGACATGGCCGTGCTGGCCGTCTTCAGCTCGTGGAACACCGAGCGTGCCACGATCTATCGCCGCCAGGAACAGATCCCAGACGACCTCGGCACCGCGGTCAACATCTGCGCGATGGTGTTCGGCAACGGCGGCGACAACTCCGGCACCGGCGTCGCGTTCACCCGCGATCCGTCGACTGGCGCGGTGGGCGTCTACGGCGACTACCTCGAGAACGCCCAGGGCGAGGACGTCGTCGCCGGCATCCGCAACACCGTGCCGCTCGCCGATCTGGAGCAGATCGACAAGAGTGCGTACGACGAGCTGCTCTCGATCATGGCCCGGCTCGAGGAGCACTACCGCGACCTGTGCGACATCGAGTTCACGATCGAGCACGGCAAGCTCTGGATGCTGCAGACCCGGGTCGGCAAACGTACGGCCGAGGCGGCGTTCCGGCTCGCCCACGCCTTCGTCGAGGAGGGCGTCATCGACCTCGACGAGGCGGTCAACCGGGTCACCGGAGCACAGCTGGCGCAGCTGATGTTTCCACGCTTCGACTCCAGCTCCGAGCGCCAGCTGATCGGCAAGGGCATGAACGCTTCGCCGGGAGCGGCCGTCGGCAAGGTCGTGTTCGACTCGCCGACCGCCGTGGAGTGGGCCGCCAAGGGCGAGGGCGTCATCCTCGTACGTCGCACCACCACCCCCGACGACCTGGCCGGCATGGTCGCCGCGAAAGGCATCCTGACCAGCCGCGGGGGCAAGACTTCACACGCCGCCGTTGTGGCGAGGGGCATGGGGCGTACGTGCGTGTGCGGTGCCGACGAGCTCAAGGTCGACACCGACGCCCGCCATTTCACCGCCGCCGACGGCACCGTCGTCAAGGAGGGTGACGAGATCTCGATCGATGGCACCACCGGCGAGATCTTCGCGGGAGCCGTCGAGGTCGTCGACTCCCTCGTGGTGCGGCACTTCGAAGGCGACGAGGCGGCCGCCGATGACGAGCTCGTACGCGCCGTGGATGCGCTGATGAAGCACGCCGATGACATCCGCCGGCTCGGTGTGCGGGCCAATGCCGACACCCCGGACGACGCCTCGCGGGCCAGGAGGTTCGGCGCGCAGGGCATCGGCCTGTGCCGCACGGAGCACATGTTCCTCGGTGAGCGTCGTGAGCTGGTCGAGCACCTCATACTCGCCGACACGGACGACGAGCTGCACGAGACGCTCGACGCACTGCTGCCCCTGCAACGTGACGACTTCGTCGGCATCCTCGAGGCGATGGACGGGCTGCCCGTCACGATCCGACTGCTCGACCCGCCGCTGCACGAGTTCCTGCCCGACTACACCGAGCTCGCCGTACGCCTGGCGCACCAGGAGGAGCACGGCAAAGACAAGCCGCGGACGCACAAGCTGCTCGAGGCCGTGAAGCGGCTGCACGAGGAGAACCCGATGCTGGGCCTACGCGGGGTGCGCCTCGGCATCGTGATCCCCGGACTCTTCAAGATGCAGGCTCGGGCGATCCTCGAGGCGACCGCCGCGCGAACGGCTGCTGGCGGCGATCCACGGCCGGAGATCATGATCCCGCTGGTCGCAGCGCCGCAGGAGCTCGAGCTGATGAAGGCCGAGATCATCGCGGTGGCCGCCGAGGTGGAGAAGGAGACCGGTACGAAGCTCACGTTCATGGTCGGCACGATGATCGAGCTGCCGCGTGCCGCGATGGTCGCCGACGAGATCGCCAGGGTGGCGGAGTTCTTCTCGTTCGGAACCAACGACCTGACCCAGATGACCTGGGGATTCTCCCGCGATGACGTGGAGGCGTCGTTCTTCTCCACGTACCTCGACCAGGGCATCTTCGCCGTCTCGCCGTTCGAGTCGCTCGATGTCGACGGCGTCGGCGCGCTGGTAGCCCTGGCCGTACGCAAGGGTCGGGAGGCTCGCCCCGACCTGCACCTCGGCGTCTGCGGCGAGCACGGGGGAGACCCCGCCTCGATCCACTTCTTCGACTCCGTCGGGCTCGACTACGTGTCCTGCTCGCCATATCGCGTGCCCGTGGCGCGGTTGGAGGCCGGCCGGTCGGCGGGCGAGGGTTCCGCCTCGGCGTGAGGCCACGTCTGACAGGCTTGGACGTATGCGTTCTCGCCAGCTGGCTGCCCTGATTCTCATCGTGCTGGCCGTGACGTCGGGGTGCTCGTCGAGCTCCGCCAAGAAGGTCGCACCGCACGACCTCGAGCAGCAGGTCGCCAACCAGCTCAACGCCCAGAACCTCTCGCCCAGCAACATCGTCTGCCCGAAGGCCCTGGACGCCAAGGTCGGCGCGACGGCGACCTGCATCGTGACCGCCAACGCGTTGCAATACAGGGCGGGCGTGAAGGCCACATCGGTCAAGGGCTCGAAGGTCGCCTTCAAGCTGAGCGTGCCCGGCCCTGCGGTCATACCCACCCAGACGCTGGAGGCTCAGGTGACCAGCGTGCTCACCAAACGCGACCCCACGACGTTCAAGTCCGCGAGCTGCGCGAAGCCGCTCGACGGGGTGAAGGGCAAGACCACCACCTGCACCGTGACCGCACCGGACGGCAAGACCCGCCCGGTCACGGTGGAGGTCACCATCGCGACGCTGCGCGACGTGGGACTGAAGGTGCTCGAGCAGAAGTAGCCGAGCTACATCTGACCGGTGTCGAGGTAGCGCTGGTGCCACCTCAGCGCCTCGTCGAGCAGATGGGGCGTATGCCGCGCGGTCGGACGCGCAGCCTTCGCCCGGGCCACGTAGTCCGTCAGCGCATCACGGAATGCCGGATGCGCGCAGTTGGCGATGATCCGATCGGCGCGATCAGTGGGGGACAGGCCGCGGAGATCGGCAAGGCCCTGCTCGGTCACGATGATCTGTACGTCGTGCTCGGTGTGGTCGACATGGCTGACCATCGGCACGATCGACGAGATCGCACCGTTCTTGGCGGTCGACGGCGACAGGAAGAAGTTGAGGAACGCGTTGCGGGCGAAGTCGCCGCTGCCGCCGATGCCGTTCATGATGGCGCTGCCCATGATGTGCGTGGAGTTGACGTTGCCGTAGATGTCGGCCTCGATCATGCCGTTCATGGCGATCACACCTAGGCGGCGTACGAGCTCCGGGTGGTTGGAGATCTCCTCGCTGCGCAGCAGGATGCGGCCCTTGTAGGCGTCGATGTTGTCGATGAAGCGTCGTACGCCGAGGTCGGACAGGCCGAACGACGTGGCGGACGCGGCGCGCAGGGTGCCCCTGTCGATGAGGTCGAGCATCCCGTCTTGGATCACCTCGGTGAACGCCACGAGATCGGTGAACTCGCTGTCGTTGAGGCCGGCGAGCACGGCATTGGCGACATTGCCGACGCCGGACTGCA
>JAWWPE010000033.1:0-3388 GCA_033850895.1 Nocardioidaceae bacterium
GGCGTCCTTGAGGCGAGCTGCGGCGAGATAGGTGGCGCGTGCGGACTCGACCGCCGCAGCCATGTCGGCGAGCACGAAGCCGAGACCCTGGTGGTCGATGATCGCCTTGCCGAACGTCTCGCGCTCCTTGGCGTACGCGACCGCAGCGTCCAGCGCACCCTGTGCGAGACCGGTAGCGACGGCGGCGATGCCGAGCCGTCCCGAGTCCAGCCCGGCCAGCGCGATCGGCAGGCCCTGTCCCTCGTCGCCGAGCCGCCGCTCAACCGGGATGCGAACGTCGTCAAAAAGCATCGTCGCGGTGGTCGACCCCATCAGCCCCATCTTCTGCTCGGGGTTGTCGGCGGTCAGGCCCGGCGTGTCCGCGGGGACCAGGAAGCAGGAGATGCCACGCCCGCCGTCGTCGGACGTGCGGGCCATGACCTTGTAGAAGTCGGCCTTGCCCCCATGGGTCGTCCAGGCCTTTGCACCGTTGATGACGTACGAGTCGCCGTCACGAACCGCCCGGGTGCGCATCGCCGCCGGATCGGAACCCGCGTGCGCCTCCGACAAGCAGTACGCGCCGAGCAGCTCGCCCGACAACATCTCGGGCAGCCAGCGCTGCTTCTGCTCATCGGTGCCTGCCGTGAACAGCCCGAAGCACGACAACGCGTGCACGCTGACCCCGACACCCACCGAGGCGGAGACGGCCGCAATCTCCTCGAGGGCCTGAAGGTAGACCTCATACGTCTGCCCGCCACCGCCGAACTCCTCGGGATAGGGCAGCGAGAGGAGACCGGCGCGCCCGAGGGTACGGAAGATCTCCCGCGGGAAATCACCCGCCGCCTCGATCTGGGAGACCTTCGGGGCCAGTTCCTTGCCGACGATGTCGCGGGTCAGGGAGATCAGGTCCTCTGACTCTGGCGACGGCATCAGCCGGGTTGCGGGCACGGTCAGCTCGCCGCCGTCATCGTCGACAGGCGGCCGATGAGCTCGTCGGCCTCGCGGACGATGCGGGCTATCAGGTCGCCGGCACTCGGAATGTCGTCGATCAGACCCTGACAGGTGCCCACCGACCAGACGCCGGCCTCCGGGTCGCCGAGCTCATAGACGGTCTTGCCCCGCGCGCCCGAGACGTGATCCTTGACCTGCTCGAACATCCCGCCGCCGTTGAGGATCTCGACGACCTCACGGCTGACCGAGTTGCTGGCCACCCGTGCGGTGTTGCCGAGCGTCCGGAAGATCAGTTCGGTGTCGCGCTCGGTGGCCGCAACGATCGACTCCTTGATGTTCTGGTGGATCGGTGACTCCTCGGTGCACATGAAGCGGGTGCCCATGTTGATGCCGTCGGCACCGAGCGCCAGCGCGGCAACCAGGCCGCGAGCGTCGGCGAACCCGCCGGAGGCGATCATCGGGATCGTGATGTGCTTGGCCGCGGCCGGGATCAGCACGAGACCGGGGATGTCGTCCTCACCGGGATGGCCGGCGCACTCGAAGCCGTCGATGCTGATGCCGTCGACGCCCAGGCTCTGCGCCTTGATGGCGTGCCGGACGCTGGTGCACTTGTGGAGCACCTTGATGCCGGCGTCGTGGAACTGCGCCATGTGCGGACCGGGGTTGGAGCCCGCGGTCTCGACGATCTTGATGCCCTCGTCGACGATGACCTGGCGGTACTCGTCGTACGGCGGGGGAGTGATGCTCGGCAGGATCGTGAGGTTGACCCCGAACGGCTTGTCGGTGAGGTCGCGGGTGCGGGCGATCTCCTTGGCCAGGTCGCCGGGTGTCGGCTGGGTTAGCGCGGTGATCATGCCGAGGCCGCCGGCGTTGGCGACCGCAGCGACGAGCTCGGCCTTGCCGACCCACTGCATACCGCCCTGGACGATCGGGTGCTCGACCCCGAACGCCTCGGTGAACTTGGTACGGATCATCGAGGCGCCATGCGGATCGCGCCGTCGAGGCGGATGACCTCGCCGTTGAGCATCGGATTGGCGACGATGTGCGCGGCCAGCGCGCCGAACTCCTCGGGCTCGCCCAGCCGGCTGGGATGTGGCACCTGGTTGCCGAGCGACGTCTTCGCCTCGTCGGGGAGCATCGCCAGCAGCGGGGTGTTGAACAGGCCGGGCGCGATCGTCATGACCCGGATGTTGAGCGACGCCAGGTCCCGTGCGATCGGGAGCGTCATGCCGACGACGCCGCCCTTGGAGGCGGAGTACGCGGCCTGTCCGATCTGACCGTCGAACGCCGCCACGGACGCGGTGTTGATGATGACGCCGCGCTCCTCGCCGATCGGGTCGAGCTTGGACATCCGCTCGGCACCCAGGCGGATCACGTTGAACGTGCCGATCAGGTTGATCTCGATGATGCGCTGGAACGCATCCAGGGGGTAGGCGCCGTTCTTGCCGACCGTCTTGATCGCATCGCCGGTGCCGGCGCAGTTGACGACGACCCGCAGGTCACCGAAGCTGGCGGCGACATCGAGGGCGGCCGTTACGGCGGCCTCATCGCGTACGTCCGCCGCGGCGAACAGCACGTCGTCCCCGAGTCGTTCGGCGACTTCCTCGCCCGGTGAGCCGGGCAGGTCGACGATGACGACCTTGCCACCCGCGGCGAGGAGCGCCTCGACGGTGGCGAGGCCGAGTCCGGAGGCGCCGCCGGTCACGAGGGCTACGGAGTTCTTCACGTCCATGGGGGTGTCACTTTCTGGGAGGGGGAGGTCAGGAGTCAGCGATAGTTGGTGAACTGCGGTGCGAAGTCGAGGTCGGCGCCCTTGACCAGGGCGATGATCTCCTGGAGGTCGTCGCGCTTCTTGCTGGAGACCCGGAGCTCGTCGCCCTGGATCTGCACCTTGGCGCCCTTGGGGCCTTCGTCGCGGATCAACTTGGAGACCTTCTTGGCCTGCTCCTGGTCGATGCCGTCGGTGAACCGCGCCGAGATACGTACTTCCTTGCCGGACTGGCGCGGCTCATCAGCGTCGAGAGACTTCAGTGAGATGCCGCGCTTGATCAGCTTGTCCTTGAACACGTCGAGCACGGCCAGCGCCCGCTCGTCGGCATTGGCCTTGATCTCGATGCCGAGCTCGCCGCTCCACTCGATCGAGGCGCCGGTGTTCTTGAAGTCGTAGCGCTGCGCGATCTCCTTGACTGCCTGGTTGAGCGCGTTGTCGGCCTCTTGGTGGTCGAGCTTGCTGACGATGTCGAATGACGAGTCGGCCATGACGTCTCCTGGTGGTTCGGCGTACCGGATCTGATTTCTCACACCTTACGAGGCTGAGATAGTCTTGCTTGTCGTTGCCCCGGCTGCACGCTGTGGGTGGCACAACCCGGCAGGTTGCCCGAGTGGCCAAAGGGATCTGACTGTAAATCAGACGGCAACGCCTACGCAGGTTCGAACCCTGCACCTGCCACCGCACGAC
>JAWWPE010000105.1:0-5886 GCA_033850895.1 Nocardioidaceae bacterium
CGTGGCTTGCGACGTCAGTGTGCCGCGCGTATCTCACGCGTCAGCGGGCGTATCCCACGCGTCAGCGGGCGTATCCCACGCGTCAGCGGGCGTATCCCACGCGTCAGCGGGCGTAACCCACGCGTCGGCGGGTGGTGGGAATTTTTGGGCGCCCGATTTCCTTGAACTGGGTGCCGACTGGCACAATCAATCCTTGGTTCTGGTTCACGGATCGCATCCCGCGATACGACCCAGCGACCGCCGAGAGGACATCATGAAGCAAGGAATTCACCCCGAGTACGTCGAGACCCAGGTCACCTGAACATGCGGAAACACGTTCACCACACGCAGCACCGCCACCGAAGGCACCCTCCGTGCCGACGTGTGCTCGGCCTGCCACCCGTTCTACACCGGCAAGCAGAAGATCCTTGACACCGGTGGACGCGTCGCTCGCTTCGAGAAGCGCTACGCGAAGAAGACGACCGAGAGCAAGTAGCTCCACTTCGGCACCGACCCGCGCCTGGCGTGAGGGTCGGTGCCGTTGTCGTGTCCGCACAATCTTCGCCACAACCAGTCCTGAGGAGTCAACATGTTCGAGGCCGTCGAGACGCTGGTCGCTGAGCATGCTGAGCTCGAGAAGCAGATGTCCGATCCGTCGGTGCACGCCGACCAAGGACTCGCCAAGAAGCTGGGTCAGCGATACGCCGAGGTGAGCGCGATCGTGAAGACCTATCGCGAGTTCCAGCAGGTGACCGATGACCTGGAGGCGGCTCGCGAGTTTGCCGCCGAGGACTCGTCGTTCGCCGCCGAGATCGAGGCACTCGAGCCGCGCCTGCACGACCTGGGTGAGCGGTTGCAGCGGTTGCTGGTGCCACGCGACCCGGCCGACTCCAAGGACGTACTCCTGGAGATCAAGGGCGGCGAAGGTGGCGAAGAGTCGGCGCTGTTCGCCGGCGACCTCCTGCGTATGTACACCCGGTACGCCGAGCACCGGGGCTGGAAGACCGAGATCCTCGACGCCACCGAGTCCGCGCTCGGCGGCTACAAGTCGGTGACGATGGCGGTCAAGGCCAAGGGCACCCCCGAGCCCGGCGAGGCACCGCATGCCCTGCTGAAGTTCGAGGGCGGGGTGCATCGCGTCCAGCGCGTGCCGGTCACGGAGTCACAGGGTCGCATCCACACCTCCGCGGCCGGTGTGCTCGTCCTCGCGGAGGCCGGGGACATCGACATCGAGATCCATGACAGCGACCTCCGGATCGACGTCTACCGCTCATCGGGGCCCGGCGGCCAGAGCGTCAACACGACCGACTCGGCCGTACGCATCACCCACCTGCCGACCGGCGTCGTCGCCAGCTGCCAGAACGAGAAGAGCCAGCTGCAGAACAAGGAGCAGGCCATGCGCATCCTCCGGGCGCGGCTCCTCGAGGCGGCACAGGCCGCGGCCGATGCCGAGGCGTCGGATGCCCGCAAGTCCCAGATCCGTACGGTCGACCGCTCCGAGCGCATCCGCACCTACAACTTCCCGGAGAATCGGCTCTCCGACCATCGCACCGGCTTCAAGGCCTACAACCTCGACCAGGTCATGGACGGCGCCCTCGACGACGTCATCAAGTCCCTGGTCGACGCCGAGCTGTCCGAGCGACTCGCGGCGGTCGAGTCGGGTTCCTGACGTGACCGGCGTACGTACGCAGGCAGAGCGGCTGCTGTCCGAGGCGACTGACACCCTCGAAGCGGCAGGCGTGTCGTCGCCGCGCCATGATGCCGAGACCCTGCTGAGTCACATCACGGGCGTGCCGCGGATGGCCCTGATCTCGACGGCCAAGCCGAGTGGACCGCAGCGCGACGCCTTTCTCGAGCTGGTCTCCGCTCGCGCGCGACGGTTCCCGCTGCAGCACCTGCTCGGCACTGCGGCATTCCGCTACGTCGACGTCGAGGTCGGTCCCGGCGTGTTCGTGCCACGCCCCGAGACCGAGCTGCTGGCCGGCTGGGCGATCGATCACGCCAAGACCCTGGAAGCGCCGGTCGTCGTCGAGCTGTGCACCGGCTCCGGCGCGATCGCATTGTCGGTCGTCCACGAAGTCCCGGCCGCACGGGTGCATGCCGTGGAGCTCGACGAGCCGGCGTTCGGCTGGGCCCAGCGCAACCTCGACGACACCGGCGTCGACCTGCGACTCGGCGACATGGCCGATGCATTCCGTGACCTCGACGGCACGGTCGACATCGTCGTGGCCAACCCGCCGTACATACCCCTGGATGCGTGGGAGAGCGTGGCGCCCGAGGCGCGCGACCACGACCCGGCGCTGGCCCTGTGGTCCGGCGATGACGGACTCGACGCGATGCGGGTACTGGAGCTGACCGCGTGGCGGCTGCTGAAGCCCGGGGGAGTCGTGGGTGCCGAGCACGCCGACGCCCAGGGCGAGTCGGCGCCGGAGGTCTTCACCGAGCGTTGGGCCGAGGTTCGCGACCACCTCGACCTGGCCGACCGCCCGCGCTATGTGACCGCGGTCAAGCCTCGCTGACCGGGGCGCCGGCCAGCTGCCAGCCCTGCAGGACGAACCTGGTGATCGAGTCCGCAAGGTCCGCTGCGTTCCAGCCACCGTCGGTCTGGTTGAGCAACATCGCCGCATTGTTCTCGCCCAGCGCGATCAGGTTCTCCGCGAACAGCCGTGACTCCCGCGGATCGAGATCAGCCCGCTGGCCGGCGAAGTAGTGCGCCACGAGGGTCTGCAGCTGCTCGACGAACATCGCGCGGGCCTTCACGATGCGCTCACCGATCTCGTCGTCGATGCGTTGCGCCTCGAACACGACCCGCCAGGACGCGGGATTGCTCAGCGCCGCGGTGAAGAAGGCCTCGTAGGCCGCCCGCATCACCCCGTCGATGTCGTCGAGGTCGAGCGACTGGGGTAGCGCTTCCTGCACGGCAGCGATCAGTCGTTGCTCCTCGCGGTCCAGCAGAGCCCGCAGGACCTGGTCCTTGTCGTCGTAGCAGGCGTACAGGACCGGCTTGCTGACCCCGGCCTGCTTGGCGATGAGCGCCATCGTCGTGCCGCGGTGACCGTGCTCCTCCCACACGGCGCGCGCGGCGTCGAGCACGAGCGGACGGCGCAGCTCCGGGCCCAGATGCGCAGCGCGTACGCCCGGTTCGGCGAGGCTCATCGTGACTCCTTGGACGATTGACAGTTGTGATGGGTGTCACTACGGTTTACCAGATCCTACCGGGCGGTAGGAAGTGGAGGCTGGTCATGGGAGATCTGCGGGACTGGCTCGACGGCATCGAGGCCGCCGACCTGGACGCGCGTTTCGCGAGCGTCGACGCCGAGGAGATCGCCCGGTTGATCGGTCAGTCACCCGACGCCGAGCTCCGCCAGCTGATCGACGATGACGACATCCGTGCGGCCGCGCTCGCAGCCGGGTTCGGCCGGTTCGCTGAGTTCGCCGTCCCGGAGCGGCTGGCCGAGGTCACCGGGGTCGTGCGCTTCGTGGTCAGCCGGGGCAAGGGGGTCGACGAGTCATATGACGGCACGTTCGCCAACGGCACCGTCGAGATCGAACCGTCCGGCGACAGCACTCCGGACCTGGTCATCAGCACCGATGCCTTGACGTTCCTCCGGATGCTGTCCGGCACGGCAAGTGCCGCGTTGCTCGTGCTGGCCGGCGACATCAGCGTCGAGGGCGACGAGGCGTTGGCGCTGCAGGTCGGCGGCGTGTTCCGCGTACCCGGTACCGACGGCGTCGCGGTCGACCCGTCCGCCCTCAATGCGGTCGAGGTGGCCAAGGTCATCTCAGGCGCCAAGGACTCGCACCTCCGCCGCGTCATGAACGGCGGATTCCGCACCGTCGTGCTCGACGAGATCTTCCGGCGCTTCCCCGAATACCTCGACGACCGCCGAGCTGCCAAGCTCAACATCGCCGCATGCTTCAAGATCGGCGGCGGCAGCGGTGACGACGACCGTTACCTCGTTGAGATCGACAAGGGCACCTGCACGGTGACCCCGGACGGCGAGGGCGAACGAAATGTGACGATCGCCCTCGGCGGCGCCGAGTTCCTCAAGCTCGCCACCGGCAACCTCAACCCGACGATGGCCTTCATGAAGGGTTCGCTCAAGATCAAGGGCGACCTCTCGGCGGCGCTCGCCCTCAGCTCCGCCGTCCGCATCCCGTCGGCGAAGGGCTGACGATGTCGGTCGTCACCGCGCGCGGCTCAGCGCTGAAGAACCGCGTACGTGCGACGGTCGACGACGGTCTCGAGACGTTCGGTTCGATGATCACGTTGGGGTTCCAGGCCTCGCGGTTCGTGGTGGTCGACGTCCTACGCGGACGCTTCGCGTGGAAGGAATTCCTCGAGCAGGCCTGGTTCATGACTCGGGTGGCCCTGCTGCCCACGATCCTGGTCGCGATCCCATTCGGCGTGATCGTGTCGATCCAGGTCGGGGCGATCGCCCAGCAGATCGGCGCAGTGTCGTTCACCGGCGCGGTCAACGGCATCGGTGTGTTGCGGCAGGGCGCCCCGCTGGTGACCTCGCTGCTGATGGCCGGTGCCGTTGGCTCCGCCATGTGCGCCGCACTGGGCTCGCAGACCGTGCGCGAAGAGGTCGACGCGATGCGGGTCATGGGCCTCAACCCCGTGCGACGCCTGGTCGCCCCCCGCCTGGTCGCGGCGGTGCTGGTCGGCATGCTGCTCTGCGTGGTCGTCGCGGCCACCGCAATGCTCACCGGCTATGCGCTCAACGTGGGTCGCGGGGTCGTCAGCTCCGGGGCGTACCTCGGATCGTTCACCAGCTTCGCCCAGCCGACCGACCTGCTGCTCGCCGAGGGCAAAGCGGCGATTTTTGGATTCCTCGCCACGATCGTCGCCTGCCACAAGGGGCTGCACGCGAGTGGTGGTCCCAAGGGCGTCGCCGATGCGGTCAACCAGAGCGTGGTCCTCAGCGTCATCGTGCTGGCTGTCGTCAACGTCGCGATCACCCAGGCGTACGTCATCCTCGTGCCGCAGGCGATCGCATGACGTCGCGCTGGAAGCGGTGGAGCGACAAGCCGCTCGACGGTCTCGCGGTCGTCGGCACTCAGGCAACGTTCGTGCGCCGGGTGATCCAGTCGATCCCGTCGACGTTGCTCAACTACCGCCAGGAGACGTTTCGCATCCTCGCCGACATCAGCTGGGGCACCGGCGCGGTGCTGGTCGGTGGCGGCACGGTCGGGGTCATGGTGCTGTTGTCGCTGTCCGCCGGCACCTCGCTCGGCATCGAGGGCTTCAACGGACTCGAGACGATCGGGCTCTCGCCGCTGACCGGCTTCGTCTCAGCGGTCGTCAACACTCGCGAGCTGGCACCGTTGATCGCCGCACTGGCCCTCGCCGCGCAGGTGGGTTGCCGGTTCACCGCCCAGCTCGGTTCGATGCGGGTGCACGAGGAGATCGATGCCCTGTCGGCGATGGCGATCCCGCCGCTGCGGTTCCTCGTCACGACCCGGTTGATCGCGTCAATGCTGGCAATCCTGCCGCTCTACCTGATCGGGCTCGTGGGCTCATACCTCGCCTCGCAGATCGCGGTGACGGTGGTGTTCGGCCAGCCGAAGGGCACTTACCTGCACTATTTCCAGACGTTCATCAGCCCGCAGGACATCCTGCTGTCGGTGGTCAAGATCTTGGTGTTCGCCGCCGCAGTGACGCTGATCCACTGCTGGTACGGCTTCATGGCCACCGGCGGCGCCCAAGGCGTGGGCGAGGCGACCGGCCGGGCGATCCGCGCCAGCATCGTGATCGTGGTGTTGCTCGACATGATCATGACGTTGCTGTTCTGGGGCCACAGCCCGGGCGTACGGATCTCGGGATGAGCCGATGATCGAAGCCAACTTCATCCACCGCGATCTCGACGACCGCGGCACCCTCGTGCGCCGCGCGATGGTGCT
>JAWWPE010000090.1:0-5066 GCA_033850895.1 Nocardioidaceae bacterium
AGGATCTCCTTGAGCGACACGACCTCGCCGGTCTGCTCGAAGTCGAGCGCCATCACGACGTTCATGGCCTCGTTGAGGATGACCTCCTGGCCCTTGCGCAGGGTGTCCTTGTCGACCGCGGGACTGACGTTGACCCGCAGCTTGCGGCCGCCGGTGAAGACGTCGATCGTGTCGTCGTCATTGCGCTGCAGGAACGTGCCGAAGCCGGTCGGTGGCTGGGCCAACCGGTCGACTTCTTCCTTCAGGGTCACGATCTGGTCGCGCGCCTCACGCAGGGTCGATGTCAGGCGTTCGTTCTGCGAGCTCGTGGCGGCGAGCTTGGCCTCGATGTCGGCAAGTCGCGAATCGGTCGATCCTTCGGACCCGAGTCGACGGCGGAGGTGCTCGACCTCCGCGCGCAAGTAGCCGAGTTCCTGCTCAGATCCGCTCTGGCCACTCGTCCGGATGGGCTCGTTGTCGGTCATAGCCACCTCCTGCTCGTACGAACGACCCTACCCGGCTGGGCCGCGTGGATGGATGTCATCTCACCCACACCGATCATGTCTTTTCGGTGACGTCGTCCCCGTCGAGCTCGAGGCCGGCCGGCCGCGGGCCGCGATAGTCGGGTCCGTACGCGCCGGGTGCCGGACGCCGGGACTTCTCCAGCGAGCGCTGCCCGGGCGCCATCCGTCGCGCGGTGACCAGGAAGGCGGTGTGTCCGATCATCTTGTGATCGGGGCGGACGGAGAGCCCTTCGAGGTGCCAGTCGCGCTGCATGGTCTCCCAGGCGTGCGGCTCGGTGAAGCCACCGTCGGCGCGGATGCTCTCGACGAACATCGAGAGCTGCGTCGTCGTCGCGACGTACGCGCAGATGATGCCGCCGGGCACCAGGCGCTCGGCGGCCAGCGGGATGCAGGTCCACGGGTCGACCATGTCGAGGATCAGCCGGTCGATCTCGGTCTCCGTGATGACCTCGCGTACGTCACCGACGGTGAGCGTCCAGCCGGGGACGTCGGAGCCGGTGATCTGCTCGACGTTGCGGCGGACGTCGTCGGCGAACTCCTCGCGGATCTCATACGAGCCCAGCTGCCCGTCGGGGCCGATAGCCCGCAACAGATAGGACGTCAGGCTCCCTGAGCCGGCACCCGCCTCGACAACCCGCGCTCCGGGGTAGATGTCGGCCATCACGATGATCTGCGCGGCGTCCTTGGGGTAGATGATGGCCGCGCCACGCGGCATCGAGACGACGTACTCGAACAGCAACGGCCGGAACACCTGGTAGTCGGCATCCATCGAGGACTTGATCACGATGCCCTCGGGGTGGCCGATCATGTCGTCGTGGCTGATCTGGCCCTTCTTGGTCGAGAACGCCGCTCTCGCCTCGAGTCGAACGTTGTGCTTGCGGCCCTTCGGGTCAGTGAGGCGGACCCACTCCCCTGCCTCCAACGGTCCGCTGCGCATGCTCGCGCTCATCAGTGGCCTGCCCGGTAGGCTTCGTCGACCGCTCGCGCGGTGAGTACGCCGAACACCGAGCCGTCCGCCTCGGTGAGCGCATAGGCCTCGGCGGGTCGGGCCGACATGGCACGCAGCAAGTCGCCTCCTCGCAGGTCTACGGACAGTCGCTCGGCGTGCGGCGGCGGTGTGGCGCCGGGGAATCCGATGTCGCGAGCCACCAGCTTGTTGACCCGCGATGCGCGGTCAGCGTTGCGGAGGGCATCGCTGGCGCCTTGCCACAGGAACCACGCCACCATCACGGCGACGATCAGGTCGACGGTGACCTCGCGGCCTTCACCGCGGTTGAGCACGGCGAGCGCCAGGACGCCGATCGCGGCAGCCCGACCGATCCAGGCGGCAATGCGTACGCCGGTGGCCTCGTTGCCGGTGACCTGCCAGATGATCGCCCGGAACACCCGCCCCCCGTCGAGCGGAAGGCCGGGCAGCATGTTGAAGATCGCGACGAGGATGTTGACATACGCAATCGAGTACAAGACGTCGGACGTCGTCCCGTTCGTCGCGTGTTCGGCTTGGAGTCCGACGAGGCCGATGACGAGCGATGCGACAGGGCCGGCGATCGAGGTGGCGAGCTCCTGCCAGGGCGTACGGCTCTCCCCCTCGATCAACGTCTCGCCGCCGAGCAGGTGCAGGGTGACCGACTGGACCCGCATCCGAAACCGGCGGGCGACCACGACATGCGCGATCTCGTGCACCAGCACGGAGACGTACAGCGCGAGCACGAATGCCACGGAGAGAACATAGGGATTGCTGTCGGAGCGGTCGTCGAACCTCGGCGCGAACACCGCGACCAGCACGATGCCCATGACCAGCAGCGACGGCCTGATCAACAGGTCGACGCCCCCCAAGCGGCCGATCCGCCAGGTGCCGGCGGGAGCGGCGGGGCGCGGCGAAGAACTCACTGGCTCAACCTATCTGGTCGGCGCGTATGCCCAGGGTTGTCGGTGGGGCGGTCTAGCCTGCAGACATGGATGAACCGCTGCTCGAACCGGTCGATGACTCGGGTCCGGTCGACGTACGCATGTCGCTGTCGCCGAGCCGCGCCGGTGACTTCCAGAACTGTCCGCTGCTGTTCCGGTTCCGGGTCATCGATCGGCTCCCCCAGCCGCCCGATCCGGTCATGGTGCGCGGCACGCTGGTGCACGCCGTGCTCGAAGACCTGTTCGCCGAAGCCGCGCCCGGTCGCACGCTCGAGCGTGCCGTGGAGCTGCTGCCCAGCGAGTGGGAGCAGCTGCGCGAGGCCGAGCCGCGGTTGGCTGAGTTGTTCACGGCCGAGCAGGCCGCAGACGAGACCGCCTGGCTCGCGTCGTGCGTCGAGCTGCTCGGCACCTACTTCGGCATGGAGGATCCGCGCTATCTCGAGCCGGCGTCCCGCGAGGAGAAGCTTTCCTACGAGGTGTCCTCAGGTTTGACTCTCGGCGGCATCGTCGATCGCATCGACGTCGCACCCGACGGCCGCATTCGGGTGGTGGACTACAAGACCGGCCGAGCTCCCAATCCTCTCTACGAGGACAAGGCGCTGTTCCAGATGAAGTTCTATGCGCTGGTGATCTGGCGCACGCGCGGGGTCATCCCGACTCTGCTGCAGCTGATGTACCTCGCCGACGGCTCGTTCCTGACCTATGAGCCTGACGAGCGAGACCTGCTGGCCACCGAGCGCAAGGTCATCGCGCTGTGGGAGGCCATCTCCCAGGCGATCGAGCAGCGCGACTTCCCGCCCCGCAAGAGTGGGCTCTGCCGCTGGTGCGCTCACCAGGACATCTGCCCTGAGTGGGGCGGCACTCCGCCCGAGATGCCACTGCTGCAGATCGTCCGCCTGGGTGACACGCCCCCAGCCGACGCGGTCGCCTGAATCTGCTCCGCGCGGGGCCGCCGCGGCGTACTTTGGGCGCATGACAGCGACCCCACTCCCCGAGCTCCTGGCCGCGCTTCCGGCCCTCAACGATCCCAAGGAGCCGTTCACGTACGAGGTGCGCGACGGCACGATCGTCGGCTCCTGGGACATCGTTCGCGCCACGACGCTCTACCCGACCGAGATCGAGTCGATCAACAAGGACTACGAGATCACCGTGACGCTCGACGCGGCCAAGAACACCTATGAGTTCAACGAGCGCAAGACGTCCGCGCAGGGCGCGGTCGACAGCAGGGGCGCCGGCTTCAGCAAGGAGTTCTTCTCCGGCAAGAGCACGAGCAAGGAGTTCAGCTTCTCGATCGGCGGCGTCAGCAAGACCGACGAAGGCATCTCGGCGGCGCCGGTGGTCTACACGTTCTCGACCAGCCGCATCAAGGATCCGCTGTTCACGTTCCTGAAGCAGCACGGCTGGCAGCGCAAGAAGGGCCTGCTGAGCGGCCTGTTCAACCGCTGAAGGCGCTCACTCGAACAATGCGTCGAGGTCGGCGGGCTGCAGGCCGTGGAGGGTGCTGATCTGCCTGCGACGTTCGGCCGCGGGGACGTTGACGAAGTGCGGCACGACGAGCACGTCGCATCCGGCGGCATTCGCCGACGCTGCACCCGTGCCGGAATCCTCGATCGCCAGACACTTGGCCGCATCGACGCCCAGCAGCTCGGCGGCCAGCAGGTACGGGTCGGGGTGTGGCTTGGGTCGCGAGACGGCATCGCCCGTGACGACCGCAGCAAAGGGCAACGAGGCGGCGACCGGCTCGGCGATCGAGACGTAGGACATGGTGACGAGCGCCTGCGGCACGCCTTGGGCGTCGAGCGCGGTGATGAGCTCGCGGGCGCCGGGGCGCCAGTCGATGTGCTCACGCAGCGAGGCGGCGAGTCGTTCGACCAGGTAGTCGACGACCTGCTCGGCAGACATCTCGAGCCCCAGCTTTTCGCGAATGTAGTGACCCGACGCGATCAGTGAGTTGCCCACCAGGGCCAATCCGTCCTCTTCGGTCCAGATCGATCCGTGCTCGGCGGCAAGGGCGTGCTCGGCGGCCATCCAGAGCGGCTCGGTGTCGACGATCGTGCCGTCGAGATCCCACAGGACGGCTGCGTAGTCGGTCACCCGACCACCGTATCGACCGCTCAGGTGCCGAGCTGCTTCGCCATGTGCACCCGCTCGCCGACCGGCAGCAGTTCACGCTCCGTCTCGACGAAACCCAGCGATCCGTACCACGCGATGTTGGCGGTCATCAGCGAATGCGTGTAGAGCCGGACGGTGGTGAATCCGTTGTCGATCGCGTGGCCCAGGGCGTATGACATCAGCAAGGCGCCGACACCGTGGCGTTGAACTTCCGGACGTACCGCCACGTTGTCGACGCCGAGCGCGTCAGGCTCTGAGGACAGCACCAGGACACCGTCCGGGTCCGGTTCGGTGACGTACACCTGTCCGCTCGCCACCAGCAACGGATAGTCGGCGTCGAGCGGCAGCGGCCGGAACCCGATTCGCTCGGCCCACGGCTCGTACGCTGCCCGTACGACCGCCTCGACGGAAGGAACGTCGACATCGGTGGCGAGTCGGATGCCGGTCATCCGTTGCTCCTCTCGACGCAGCGGCGGTGGCACGTCCACGACGTGTCCGCCTCGCGGCCCGGTCTGCCACTCCGTGAGATACTTGTACCACCGT
>JAWWPE010000170.1:0-3627 GCA_033850895.1 Nocardioidaceae bacterium
GCACCGCGAGGGCGTGCTGCCGGCAGGCCTCGATCACCGGGCAGACCGCGCACAGGGCCTTCGCGGCGGCTTCACGTCGACGACGTCGTGGCCCGCGCTCGGCGTCGGGGGAGAAGAACGTCTCGGGATCGACCGCTCGGCAGGCACCCTCGTACTGCCACTCGTAGGTCTCCTGCAGCGCCATCGGGAGCCGTGAGATGCTGGCCATGGCTCATCGCCCCGTCTCGGGACGGCTCAGCTGGATCTGGTGGACGTTGAGGTAGCCCGTGGCGAAGCCGGCTTCGCAGTAGGCGAGGTAGAACTCCCACATCCGACGGAACGTCTCGTCGAAGCCCAGTGCATTGATCGCCGCCCAGTTGGCGTTGAAGTTGTCACGCCATTCGTGCAGGGTTCGCGCGTAGTGCGAGCCGAGCGGCCGCTGGTTGGTCACCCGGAGCGTCGTGTCCGAGGCGAGCACGTGGTCGATCGCGGTCAGGGACGGGATCAGGCCCCCGGGGAAGATGTACTTCTGGATCCAGCCGTACGAGTTGCGGGTCGCGAGGTAGCGATGATGGTCCATCGTGATTGCCTGGATCGCAACGTGGCCGCCGGGAGCCAGCAGCTTGTCTATCGTGGCGAAGTACGTCGGCCAGTACTCCTCGCCAACGGCTTCGATCATCTCGACGCTCACGATCGCGTCATACTCGCCGGTGACCTCGCGATAGTCGACGAGCTGCAGGTCGACGTCCACGCCGGCGTCGGCGAAACGCTGCTCGGCGAGCGCTGCCTGCTCCTTGGAGATCGTGATCGTCGTGACGTGCGCGCCACGCTGGGCAGCGCGGACCGCGAGGGAGCCCCACCCGCTGCCGATCTCGAGCATTCGCGTGCCGGCGCCGACGTGGGCGTCGTCGAGGATCGCGTCGATCTTGCGCAGTTGTGCGGTCTCCAGCGAATCGTCGCCCGTGAACCACGCGGAGGAGTAGCTCATCGAGGGGTCGAGGAACTGCGCGAACAGTTCGTTTGACAGGTCATAGTGCGCCTCGATGTTGGCCCGCGAGCCGTTGAGCGAATTGCGCTGGTGGTGCGGGAGCTTCTTGTCGACAAACACCCGGAACTTCTGCAGCGGGACGGGCACGATCGTGGCCATCCGCTCCGCGAACGGGGTCAACAGCTCGGCCAGATCGGTGCCCTCGCCGGTCGTCCAGTCGCCCGCCATGTAGGCCTCGCCAAAGCCGATCTTGCTGTCGGCACCGAGTCGGGCGAAGAAGGCCCTCGGACGCACAACACGCATCTCCGGGCATGTGGCGTCTCCCGCGCCCCAGGTGGTGCCGTCGGCGAACGTGAGTCGCACCGGCACCCCGTTGACCGTCGGTTTGAGGATCGCCTTTGCCGCTCGTGCCTTCAGAGGGGTGCGCGGCGTACGCGAGATGCCGGGCCAGCGGGTGGTGGCGAGCTGAGTCATTGGGTGCCCTCCTGAGGCGTGTGTGCCGGACGGGTGACGACCGGCAGTCTGCGGATCCAGAGCCATACACCGTGTATTCGGATCAGGAGGCTGGTGCGATGGGTGATCAAGGGCATTTTGATCAAGAGTTTGCTGAGCCGCCGCGCTGTCGCCGGACGCGGCGTGCCTCGGAACGTTGCGCTGAAGACGGCGTCTCCACCCTGACGCAGGATGATCGTCGACGAGATCTGCCCGGCCGTGAGCTTGAACTGCAGGTCGTACGTGCCGTCGACGGTGAAGAACGGGGAGACGTAGAACTCCTTGTCGACGGTTTGCCGGCCGTCCTCATCGGTCTGCAAGAGGTACGCGTGCCTTTCGCCGTATGTGTTGTGGACCTCAGCGACGATGCAGGTCAGCGACTCGTCCGGGGCGATCGCCCAGAACACGCTGAGCGGGTCGAAGGTGTGCCCGAGCACTCGGGCGTTGGCGAGCATCAGCACCCGGTGGCCGCTGATGTCGACCCCCTGGGCCTTGCAGAATCGTTCGATGTTGGCGTGGATCGTGTCGTGCGGATCGCCGATGTGGTCCGCGGCGCTGAACGTCGAGAACGGTCTCAGGGCGCCCGGCAGACGCGGCAGCTCATCGACGTCGACGAGCCACTGGTAGACGCGATTGGTGAACCGGTGGCGCAGGGGAGTACGGCGCGTGTGACTGACCGTGCCCTCGACCAGGGCCGGCAGCGACGGAAGCGTCGTGCTCACCACGGCGACCCCAGGGCGGCAGCCGCCTCGACGCCCGAACGGCAGCCGTCCTCGTGGAATCCCCAGCCGTGATAGGCGCCGGCGAACACGGTCTGCTCGGTGAACAGCCCGCGCAGCTGACCCTGTGCGGACACGGAGGCCGGCGTGTAGATCGGGTGCGTGTAGCTCATCCGCGCGATCACGGTCGCTGGATCGATCCGCTCCGATGCGTTGAGCGTGACGAGGAACGGCTGCGCGCTCTCTATGCCCTGGAGCTTGTTCATCCAGTACGTCACCGCCGTCCGGTCGCTGCGTTGACCGCAGTCGTCCATCCGATAGTTCCACGATGAGCGGGCCGCCGGGGCGGTTGGGAGCTGCGTGGCATCGCGGTGCAGCAGCGTCTCGTTGTCGGAGTACTCGAACGCTCCGAGCACGCGGCGCTCCACATCGCTGGGGTCGGTCAGCAGGGCCAGGGCATCATCTGCGTGGGTCGCGATGACGACGGAGTCGGCGTGGTGCAGGTTGTCGGCCGCATCGATCAGCTCGACCCGGTCGGGCTTGCGGGTGATCGCACGGATCGGGGTCGATGAGCGTACGTCGCCGACCGCGGCGGTGAGCTTGTCGATGTAGGTGCCGGAACCGCCGGTCACCGTGAACCACTGCGGTGAGCCCTTGATCGACAGGAATCCGTGGTGCTTGAGGAATTCGAAGAGATAGCGCGCGGGATAGGACAGCGCGGTCTCATGGCCCGATGACCACACGCACGACACGACCGGAATCGCGTAGTGCGAGATGAAGTAGTCGGAGAATCCGTTGATGCGCAGGAAGTCGCCGTACGTCAGCGGTTCCTCCGCCGACTCAGCGCTGTCGAGCAGCGCCTGGGCGAGCCGCCCGAACTTCTTGACGCTGACCAGCATTGCGAGATAGCGCGGGTCGGCGATCCGGCGCCTCTGTGCGAAGACCCCGGCTCCTCCGCGGCCGCCGGCATATTCCAACCCGCACCCGTCACAGTGGATGCTCATGCTCATCTCGGTCGGCTGTACGTCGACGTCGAGCTCGGTGAACAGCCGTCGCAGCAGCGGGTAGGTGCGGTCGTTGTGGACGATGAATCCGCTGTCCACCCGATGGCTGGTGTCGCCGTCGTCCACCGTGTGGGTGTGGGCATGTCCGCCGAAGCGGTCGTCAGCCTCGAACACCGTGACGTCGTGGGTCTCGCGGAGCACGTACGCCGCGGTCAGCCCCGACACCCCCGACCCGATGACAGCAACACGTGGCCTGACGGGGGACTCGTTCATGCCCGTGATTCGTCGCTAACCGGCGTCCGGATTGGTTTCCTGGGCATCCTGCTCTGCGCGCTTGCTGGCCTCGGTGATCTCGAAGATCTCCGTGCCGAACGCGCCGATCTCGGTCGTGATCCTGCGGGCCGAGTCGAACAGGATCGCCGCGACGTGGCCGGCGCTCGCGATG
>JAWWPE010000190.1:0-3340 GCA_033850895.1 Nocardioidaceae bacterium
CGAGATCGCCGGCCAGTGCCGAGCCGCTGCTGGCGGTGATCTTCAGCGATGAGACGTCGGCCTTGTTGATGACGTCGGGATCGGCGTCGACCATGCGCTGCATCATCAGCGGCACGACGACGAGCACTTCCGCCTTGCGCTCCTCGATGTCGCGGATCACCTGAGCGGCGTCGAAGCGGCGCCGCAGGACGTACGTCGGAGCGGTCGACAGGCCGAAGCCGAAGTTGATCAGGCCCCAGGAGTGAAACAACGGCGCGGCGAGGACAACGGTGGAGTTGCCGCGATAGGGGATCGCGCCGAAGAACGTGATGAGTGGCTTGAGATCGGCCGGCTCCTCGCGGCGGGCACCCTTGGGGAGCCCGGTGGTGCCGGACGTGAAGATGATGATCTGGCCGTGGCGTGACGGCTTGGCGTGCCCCTTCGTGGGTTGCCCCGCGCTGAGCTTGGCGATCGTCGGGAGATCGGCCGGGGCGTCATCATCGGCCCAGGCCAGCACGATCAGATCGTTGTCCACCTTGTCGGCGACCTTCAGGAACTCCTGGTCGAGCACGACGAGCTTGGCTTCCTCACGCGTGGTCAGCTCACTGAGCTGCGAGCCGCTGGCCATCGTGTTGAGCAGCAGCACCCGACCGCCCGCCTGCATGATGGCCACCATCGCGATGACCATGTAGCGGTGATTGCGGCACAACAGCGCGACCGAGTCACCCGGCTCGATGCCGCGGTCCTTGAGCGCCTGGGTCAGCTGGTTGATCTGCTCGGACAGGTCGGACCAGGTGATCTCGCCCTCGTCATCGATGATCGCGAGCTGGTTCGGGAATCGCTTGGCGGCGGCGTTGATGCCGGAGGGGAATCCGGGGCCCCACTTGGCCAGCTGGAGGCCGGCGCCGATGATGCGGTGCGGGAGAGTCGGCTTCATGATGCCGATCTGGCGGAAGACCTTCAGCGTGTAGCCAATATCGCTCATGCGATCTTTCCTCACGATTCGCTCGCTGGGACTCGCCGGGTGGCGGCCCGGGCAGTCTAACGCCGGTGCCACGATGCCGCTGGCGACGGCGTACTCAGATCCCCTTGCCGAACCGATTGGCCAGGCGGCCGATCGCATCGGCGGAGATCAACCGGACCGAGATCAGCAACGCGAGCCATCCGCGCAGGTTGAGCGGACGGCGTCGCAACGACCGGAAAGCCCACGAACGGGCATCCTTGCGCCTCCCGCTTGCCGCCTGTGCGAACGCGATCTGCGACCCGATCCGAGCCAGTGCCGCGCGGTCCTGTTGGAACTCCGGGTGCACCGACAGCAGGTACTCCAGCGACTCGGCGTACTGCGCCCACTTGCCGAAGAAGTACGACTGACCCTGCCAGCGCGCGATGATCAGCGGGCGGTCCACGACCCGGATCGGAGCGAGCCGAGCGGTGCGAAGGAGTACGTCATAGTCCTCGCCGTAGCTGCCGGGCAGCTCCTCATCGATCAGGCCGACCGACTCGACCAGCGCCGAACGACGGAACACGAAGCTGCTCGAATGCAGTCCGGCGAGGCGGTCGCGGACCAGGTCATCGACCCCGACCACGGAATGCGCGACCAGCCGATCGCGCAACGACCGACCGTCGTCGACCTGCATCGCCGTCCCGACGAGCAGCGCGTCTCGATGCTCATCGAAGACCGGCATCTGGGCAGCGAGCTTCTCCGGGAGCCACGAGTCGTCATCGTCGAGGAATGCGACGTACTCGTGGGTTGCGTCCAGGATTCCGGTGTTGCGAGTGCCGGCGAGTCCGCGTGAACGATTGTTGACCAGCGCGCGCAGGGTCCGGTTGCCGGGCAGGTCGACGTCGGGGAGCTCGGGGTCACAGGCGTCGAACACCACGACGATCTCGATCGGCCCGGCATACGTCTGGTCGACGATGCTCTGCACGGCGCACCGCATGAGCTCCGGGCGACGATGGGTGGCAACGACTGCGGTGACCGGGGCGGACACCGTCACAGGGACTCGAGGCCGGCCGGCCCGTCCGCGCCGTCCTGACCGACGAGGTACGCCCGGAGCATCGAGCTCGAGGTGTGGCGCGTGTAAGGGAAGTAGACGACGGCCACGCCGAGCTCGGACATCGCACGCTCGAGGCGGTAGCCCTTGGGGGTGCCCTGCCAGTCGTCGCCCTTGAAGATCGCGTCGAACCTGCGCTGCTGCCACGCCACGGTCTTGTCGGCGGAGCGGTCGATCACCACTTCGTCGACGATGCCGAGGGAGGAGATGATCTCGAGTCGCTCGTCGCACGGCACCACCGGAAGACTGCCCTTGAGGCCCTCGGCGTACTCGTCACTCGCGACGCCGACGACGAGATGTCGGCAGTACGTGCGCGCCTTGCGGAGCAGATTGAGGTGGCCGACGTGGAACATGTCGAACACGCCGCTCGCGTAGCCGACTCCGAACTCACTATCCCTGTGCATGCATCCCCTACGCGACGTGGTGGCCGGACTGATGATGAAGAGTTCGCAACCGCGATCTCGTGACGCGTATCCAAGGTCGAATCACGGCGTTTTCCCAACCGACCGGGGTCAGTGACCGTGGATCGCGTCTGCCAACGAGCCCACCGCACCGCTCAAAATGTCCGTCAGCGGGTGCCCCGAGCTGACCGAGGTGGCCACGTCGTCGATGTGCAGAGCCTTGACGGAGCCCTTGACCACGTCTGACAGGGTTTTGTGCAGCGCCTCCAACGGAGGAGTGCTCGCCGGCGACGGCTCGGCCGCCGGCGACCCGGAAGGCTGGGGCGTCTTGACGCGGTGAGCGACGCGGACACCTGTCTGGCCGACGTGGTGCGATCTCGTCGGGGCGGTGCTGTGTCGCGACTCAGCGACCTGCTTCGTGCTGTGCAAGTTCTTCACCGAAGTCACCGTTGCCGCGTGCCGAGCCGGATCATGCATCGAGGCCGACGCCGGCTCCTGCGCGATCATCGGCGCGACGGCGACCGCCCCGACCGTGAGGGCCGGGATGAGGACCGCTGCGAGATGCGCCTTGAGCGTCGAGGCTGCACCGGTCATCCAGGCGAGCCCGGCGGCGATCCCAGCTGTTGCGGTGCCGGTGACCGTGACGGCGGCAGACATGCTGACCAGTCCGAGCTCGCGGTTGACCTCGCTGAGGTGCTCGAACGCCTGGTCACATTCGGCGCATCCTTCGAGGTGCTGAAACACGCGCTCGCGGATCCGCTGCTTGGCGGTGCCGCGGACGACACCGACCATCTGGTCACGGTGCGTGCCGCACACGTCGGCCAGGTTGTCATCCATGATGTGCTGCTGCAGATAGGACTCGCGCAGGCCTGACCGGGCCCGGTAGGCGAGAGCTGAGACCGCGTT
>JAWWPE010000098.1:0-10681 GCA_033850895.1 Nocardioidaceae bacterium
GCGCCGACGCCATGGTCTCCGACGTGTCGGGCATCGTCGTCGACTTCATGGCGAGCCAGAAACCGTTGGTCATGTATGCCGCGCAGTATGCCGACCCGCACGCGTTCCGCCAGGCCCACCGGACGGCCGCCGCCGCATACGTCATCGACCGCGATCTCCGGTTGCTGAACGATGTGCTCAACTCGGCGCTCGGTGAGGACCCGCTCGCCGCGACGCGCGCCGAGCACGCCGACTACTTCCTGGGCGGCCCCGAACGGTCCGAGCCGGCCAAGCGGTTCATCGATCTGATCCGCGAGCTCAGCCGCTAGCCACGGATCAATTGGTTGCGGTGATCTTGGTCGGCGCGTGCGCGTCAGTGATGCTGCCGATGCCGAGCTGCCCTTGGTCGTTCTTCCCCCAGCAATACGCGTATCCGCCGGTGCTGATCGCACAGGTTCCATAGCGGCCGACGGCGAGGGCGGCCCAGTCGATCGAGGCGCCGACCTTGGTGGGCGTGAGGTGGTTGAGGCCGGTGCCGTCGCCGAGAGCCCCATACTGGTTGTCTCCCCAGCAGTAGAGAGTGCCGCCGGAATGTTGGGCGCACGTGTGCTGGCTGCCGGCGCGTACCGCGGTCCAGCTGGTGGATGTGCCGACCTTCGTCGGCGTGTAGTGGGTGGTGGTGGTCCCGTCGCCGAGCTGACCAGTGCCGTTGTATCCCCAGCAGTAGATCGAGCCAGAATTGTGCCGGGCACAGCTGGAGTCGGAGCCGACCGTCACACTCGTCCAGCTGGTGGAGGTACCGGCCTTTGTCGGCACGTAGTGAACGGCGGTGTTGTTTCCGATGCCAAGCTCTCCGCTGTCATTGTTGCCCCAGCAGTAGATCGAGCCCGATGAGTGCCGAGCGCAGGTGTGAAAGCTGTCGGTGGCCGTGACGCTGAGCCAATGGGTAGAGGAGCCGACCTTGGCGGGGGCATGGACGTCGTTGGGGGTGCCATTCCCGACCTGACCGTCACCATTGCCTCCCCAGCAGTAGATGGATCCAGAGGAGTGCAGCGCGCAGACGTGGAGGAAGCCGACTGTGACGCTCTTCCAGCTGGTGGAGCTGCCAACCTTGGTGGGAGTGTTGTAACCGGTGGAGGTGTTGCCCTGCCCGATCTCTCCGGCGCTGTTCTCACCC
Organism: Nocardioidaceae bacterium; assembly: GCA_033850895.1. Lineage (GTDB taxonomy): Bacteria > Actinomycetota > Actinomycetes > Propionibacteriales > Nocardioidaceae > Aeromicrobium. The sequence goes on from JAWWPE010000098.1 coordinate 1,157, forward strand.
CAGCAGTAGATGGAGCCGGAGTTGTGCAGTGCACAGGTCTGGGCGCCGCCAGCCGCGACGCTGACCCAGCTGGTGGAGGTGCCGACCCTGGTTGGCTTGTGGCGCGCGCCGGTCGCGCCCAGCCCGAGCTCGCCCTCGGTGTTTCGTCCCCAGCAGTACAGGGAGTGATCCGTGCGGATCCCACACGTGTGGGAATCGCTGGTCGATATCGACAACCATTTCGGGGAGCCTGCCTGCGCGCTGCCGGCGGTGACCACCGACATCGCAAGGGCGATCAGCACCGCGCAGAGTCGCAGGACGGTTTTCACGGGAACTCCTCAGGAGACGATCTTCGCGGGTGAGTACCGCCTTGATGTGTCGCCGGTGCCGAGCTGACCATCGAAGTTGTATCCCCAGCAATAGATTCCACCGCTGCTGTGCGTCGCACACGTGTGGTTGTAACCGAGGTCCACCGACGTCCACGATGACGAGCTGCCGGCCCTGACCGGGACCTCCGAGGTCGTGGTGTTGCCGGTGCCGAGCTCGCCATCGGCGTTGTAGCCCCAGCAATAGATTCCACCGTTGCTGTGGGTCGCACACGTGTGCAGCCCTGCGACAGAGACGATCTCCCACGACGAAGATGCACCCACGCGGGTCGGCTTGTCCCGATTGACCTTGTCGCCGGTGCCGAGCTGCCCGAACGAGTTGTAGCCCCAGCAGTAGATGCCACCGTTGTCGTGAGTCGCGCACGCGTGATCGTCGCCGACGGAGACTGCCTTCCACGACGACGAGCTCCCGGCGCGGGTCGGAACGGTACGCATGTTCAGGTCGCCGTTGCCGAGCTGTCCGTAGAAATTGCGGCCCCAGCAGTAGATGCCGCCGTTGCTGTGGGTCGCACAGGTGAAGTACGAGCCGGCCCCCACCGACGTCCACGACGACGAGGTCCCGACCCGGGTCGGGACCTTGTGGCCGGCGGTGTCTCCGGTGCCGAGCTGCCCGACTTCATTGCGGCCCCAGCAGTAGATGCCACCATTGTCGTGCGTCGCACAGGTGTGGTCGGCGCCTGCGGACACCCGCTTCCACGACGCCGAGGTGCCCACGCGGGTCGGCACCTTGTAGCTGGTGTTGTCGCCGGTGCCGAGCTGCCCGAACGAGTTGTAGCCCCAGCAGTAGATGCCGCCGTTGTCGTGCGTCGCGCACGTGTGATTGACGCCCGCCGATACGGTCCGCCACGACGAGGAGGCGCCGACGCGGGTTGGTGAGTGCCGGTTGACGGTGTTCCCGAGGCCGAGCTGTCCTTCGTCGTTGCTGCCCCAGCAGTAGAGCTTTCCAGCGGTCGTGACGGCACAGGTGTGGCTGTCGCCGGCTGACACGCTCGCCCACGTCGTGCTCGCCTGTGCGGGCGCGGTCAGCAGCATCGCGGGCGCCAATGCGAGGGCAACCCCCGCCAGGAGCTTGAGGATCTTCGTCATGGTGCGCTCATTTCGTCAGACGCGGGTGGGGACGAGTCGGGGGTCGCTGTCACCTAGGCCGAGTGATCCGTCGAAGTTTGCCCCCCAGCAGTAGATGCCGCCGTTGGTGTGCCGAGCACACGCGTGAGCGCCCCCGGCGGACACGGTCTTCCAGGATGACGACGTACCGACCCGGGTCGGTGAGTGGCGGTCAGTGGTGGTCCCGTCCCCCAGCTGTCCCTGGCCGTTGACGCCCCAGCAATAGATTCCGCCGCTGCTGTGGGTGGCGCACGCATGGAACCCACCCAGGTGAACCGATTTCCACGAAGTCGAGCTCCCGACGCGGGTCGGGGTGCCGCGGGTGGTGGTGTCACCGACTCCGAGCTGTCCATTGCTGTTACTTCCCCAGCAGTAGATGGCTCCCGAGCTGTGCGTGGCGCAGGTGTCGGCGACGCCCACCGCCACGGATGTCCACGATGTCGACGTGCCGATCCGGGCCGGTGAGAGCCGGTTCGTCGTGCCGCCGACGCCGAGGGTCCCGACGGAGTTGTCGCCCCAGCAGTAGATCCCGCCATTGGAATGGGTGGCGCAGGTATGGGAGTAGCCGGCAGCCACCGATGTCCACGAAGTCGAGGTGCCGACGCGAGTGGGGGTGAGCCGGTTCGTCGTGTCGCCAACTCCGAGCTCTCCGGCGATGTTGTAGCCCCAGCAGTAGATGCCGCCGTTGTCGTGGGTTGCGCACGTATGGTTCCGGGCCCCCGACGACACGGTCTTCCAGGATGACGACGTGCCGACCCGGGTCGGCGTGTGCCGGTCTGTCGTGTCGCCGAGACCGAGCTGTCCATCGTGATTCCAGCCCCAGCAGTAGATCCCGCCGTTGGCGTGGGTCGCACACGTGTGCCCGTCGCCCGAAGACACTGATTTCCACGAGGTCGAGGTGCCGACGCGGGTAGGCGTGTCGCGATCTGACGTGTCACCGACGCCGAGCTGTCCATTCGAGTTGTCACCCCAGCAGTAGAGGCTCCCGTCGGGCTTGATGCCGCAGGTGTGATTGCCGCCTGCCGAAACACTCGCCCACGTCGTGCTCGCCTGGGCCGGTGCCGTGATCAGGATCGGCGGGGCAAGGACGAGCGCCAGCAACGCCAAGACCGTCTTCATGGGTACCCCAACTCACGGCGCCATCCCAGAGGTGGATGGTGCCGAAAGGCTATTCCTCACTGCCGTCGCGGGCCAGACGCCGGCGGTGCCAAGTTGGTGCCTCAGGCACTGGCAACGTGGAGGTTCTGTGCGACCCGCGCGGTCGCTTCTCCCAGACGGCGAAAGTACGTACGTCGGCTGATGTGGAGGTCACGCATCGCCCGAAGGTGACCGCCGCCCTGGGGGTCGAGATAGCCGATCTCGAGCACCGCGCGCATCAGCTGCTCCTCCGCGGACGGCCCGAAAGAGCGTTCGACGGCCTCGCGGACGACGGAACGTACGGACTCTGCACGATCGGATCGGTCGATGCCCACGGCCAGTGGGCTGTCGGCCAGGACCAACGGTTGATGGAACGCGCGGAGGGTTTCACGAGCCAGCTGTACGGTCACCTCGCCGCTGAGATAGCTCGCGCCGTCGGGCACACTTCCGTAGGCCAGGTGAGCTCGCGCTCGAGTGGTTTCGATCAGGCCACCCGGTCCGAAGTCGATGATCGTGGTGACCAGCCGGTCAGCGCCGAGCTGGATGTCGAGCCCCGACACCACCTCAGCCCCGTAGGCCCCGCTCCGCTCGAGGGTGTCCTGGTCATCGGCGAGGACCGTCGAGTAGAACAGCCGGACGTTCGGGATGCCGGAGCGAACGGTCAGTGCCAGATTCCCCATCGCGATCGCCTCCGGAACGTCCCCGGGGTCACAGAAGAACAGCATCCCGAGCAAGAAGATCACTCGCCCGTCCGAGGCGAATCGCGCGGCGTGGCCCAACCACCTCGACAGCACCGGATCCTCGGACGCCCATGCCGGCGCACGTCGCGGGGTGGCCCAGATGCCAAGAGCCGCGATCTGCTCCTTGCCACGGATTGCCAGCACGTGCTCCGGCGCATCGGCGATCCACCGTCGCCACCAGGCCTGGTGGACGTCGTCGTCCACCTGAAGCTGCAGGCCGCGTTCGATCTCGTCACCGTCGGAAGCGCGTACCCGGTCGACTCGATAGGTGTCGCCGGCCTCGACGTAGGAGGCGCCCTGATCCTCTGGCGCCTCCAGGAGGTCGCGCATGTCAGCGATCAGGTGCGGCTCGGCGTCGAGGGCACGCTCGCAGAGGTGGTCCATGATCCGGAGTCGCAGCTCGCGCTCGTACTCGGGCTCGTGACGCCTGAGCTCGGCGTCGAGGAGATGCCGCACGCGGGCGTGGAGAGTGACCCGCCGACCGAGTCCTTCGCTGAACGACAGGTTGCGCAACCACGCCTCGGCCTCAGCACCATCGGTCCTGGAAAGTACGGCCGACAGCAGACGCGCATCAACGGCCGGGGCGACAGCGGCCACCGCCAGCACATCCCGATCGGCGCCGAGCAGCTCGGCGCCGGCCAGGTGATCGAGCAGTGCACCGTCGAGATCGTCCAGGTCCGGTCCTGCCACACCACCCGCGGCGGCGAGTGAAAGTGCCAGCGGCAAGCCGGCGGCCCAGTCGATGAGCACCGTTCGGAGATCTGCGTCATCGACCCCAAGGCTGATGAGCAGCTCTGCAGCGTCGGCATCGCCGAGCTCGTCGAGGCTGAGCTGGAGCATCGAATGACCCCACTCGCTCTCGCGCCAGAGCGGGTCCGGCGGAAACCTGCTGGCGATGGCCACCCGGGCACCAGGACCGAGGGTGGGCAGCACCCGCTCACGCAGGTGAGCACCCAGCGAGCTGATGCCCTCGAACGCGTCGATGATCAACAGCGGACGAGGGACGTCGGCGAGAGGCTCCAGCGCCTGGTCCAGCACGGCGGTGTCGCCGATCAGCTCCCGGCCGTCGAGCCGAAGGAGCCCGTACCCGCCAGCAATCGCGCTGCGCCCGAGATTGCGGAGCAGCGCACTCTTGCCGATACCGGCAATCCCGTGGACGTACGCGATGCGCTGGAACGAGTCGTCGGACAGGAACCGGTCGAGGGCGCGGCGCTGAGCGAGGCGGCCCACGAAGACTTCCGGAGCATCCCCCAACGCCTGACGTACGACCGAGTCGGCCACGGCGAAATGCTATCGCGGCTGCACTCAATCGAGCAGGTGCCAGAGCTCCCAGCCCAGCACGATCGCACCGAGGAGCCGGCGCCACGGTGCGCGGCCGCGTGCCAGCTCATCCAGGCCCCAGACGATCAACGCACCGTTGCCGATCCACCGAAGCTCCGCATCGTGGGCGTCGTACGCGCTCCAGCGCAGCAGGGTCGCCGCAGCGAACACCCACAGCGCGGGATTGGGGAACTCGAACAGCACGAGCCGTCCGGTCTTCCGATCGCGGAAGAAGGAGTCGAACGGCACGAACGCAGCCTACGTGGCTGGGACGAGCTCCGGCTGCTCGGTGGGCTCCATCTCGAGACGGTCCTCGAGCTCTTGGCCTGACATCGTCGGGATGGCCATCCCGGCGATCGCGGCGAGCACCAGCGCACCACCCAGCACCGCGAAGCCCGCGGTGTAGCCGACCTCGCGGGGGAACCCGTCCGGCAGGAAGTTGGCCGTCACGATGCTGGCCACCACGGCCGTGCCGATCGAACCGCCGATCGTACGGATGTTGGCGTTCATGCCGCTGGCCACTCCGGTCTGCTCAGGCGGGACCGCGGCGACGATGAGGCCGGCGAGGCAGGCGAACGCCAGGCCGATGCCGGTGCCCACGATGCCGTTGGAGACGTAGATCTCCCACTTGTCGTCGTGCGCGAAGGCCACCATGAACATGCCAACTGCGCCGAGCGCGGAGCCGAAGACCACCACGGCCTTGGGACCGACCCGGCGGGCGATGGACGCCGCGATGAGTCCGGTGATGAACGTCGCGATCGCCGACGGGAGCAGCAGCAGACCCGACTCGGTCACCGATGCACCGAAGCCGTAGCCGGCCGAGCTCGGGGTCTGGTTGAACTGCGGCATGAAGGCGAAGTTGGCGTACATGCCGACACCGACGAGCAGGGCCACGAGGTTGGTGGTCCAGACGCCCGGCAGACGCATCATGTGCATGTCGATCAGCGGCACGGCGGCGCGCTGCTCGACCTGGATCCAGCCGACGACCAGCACCGCTGCCAGCACGAGCAGGCCGACCGTGCGCGCGTCACCCCAGCCCCACTTGGGCGCTTCGCTCAACGCGAGCAGCAGGGCCACCAGCCAACCCGAGAGCAGCACGGCGGGGAGCACCGAGATGCGACCGGGCGTACGCACGGGCGACTCGGGAACGAAGATCACGGCGGCGACTGCGGCGAGCGAGGTCACGATGAACGGCGCCCAGAACAGCCAGTGGTAGCCCAAACCCGAGACGATCGGGCCGGCCAGCACGATGCCGGCGCCGAAGCCGACAGCGAGCAAGGAGGAGACGACACTGACTGCGCCGCCGACCTTGTGATGCGGGAACTCGTCGCGGATGATGCCGAACGCGAGCGGCAGCACTCCGCCGCCGACGCCCTGGATCACCCGGGCGATGATCAGCACGCCGATGCTGGTCGCGAGCGCCGCCAGCAGCGAGCCCGCTGCCAGGGCGACGAGTGAGAAGACCAGGACCCGCTCCTTGCCGAGCGCATCGCCGAGGCGACCCATGATCGGGGTGAAGACCGAGGCGGACAGCAGGTACGCGGTGAGCACCCAGGTGACGGTGTTCTGATCGGTGTGCAGCGTGTTCTCGATTTCCGACAGCACCGGGATCGTGAGCGACTGCATGAGTGTGTAGGAGGAGACCGCCACCGCGAGCACGGCGAAGGTCAGCCAGTAGTGGGTGCGACGGGTCGAGACAGGCACAGGAGTTCCTAGAACGAAAAGCGGGAGGGTCGAAGCGATTGCTTCGCGCAACCTATGTTAGCGGAGACCGTGTCCGCTTTTCACCTGAATGTGTGGCGGCTCACGCTAGAGCGCGGTCCAGCCCGCGGCCCTCAATCCTCGGCGAGGACCACGACGCGATCGGCCGGCTGCACGGCGAAGACCGATGACTTCGCCGGGTTCACGTAGACCCCGAATCCCGTGTCGGCATCATCGGACTCCGCGGACACGCGATAGCCGATGGCCGTATGACCGTGGCGGGTCGCGGCCTCGACCATGGTGGCGTACGTGACGTGGGCCCCCGCGATGACGTAGTCGGTGGCGGGTCGCAGATAGATCTCGGAGCCGTCCGCATCGAGCAGGTCCTGGAAGACCGCTTCGAGCCGATCGTTCTCCGACAGCTGGGACAGGATCAGGCTGAGGATCTCGTCGGACACGATGACGTCGTCGACGTGGGCCACCTGGGCGAGCGCACGGTTGCGGTCGTCCAGCATCTCGCTCACCACGGACGGGCGGCCGCCCTTGGCGCGGTCGCCGACGATCTCGCGCAGGTGCAGCAGGGTCACCAGGGTCCGGGCATCGGCCCGCTGGGTGGGTAGCTCACCGGAGTAGCAGAGCACGATGACCTGGTCGTAGTCGCGGATCGCGTAGCGCTCCAGCGTGGCTCGCTCGGCCGTACGTCCGTGGTCGACCGTCGCAGTCAGATTGCGCAGCGGTGGCACGTCGGGGTTGCCGAACTCGGTCACGACCTGCAGCGTCGAGCCGGGCTGGGCGTACTCATCGAGCTCGCGCACGACCGTCGACGCTCGTTCGTTCCAGCCGATGACCAGCACCTTCGATGAGCTCTCCGTCGTGGGCGCGACCGTGCTGATGTGCGACTCGTCGGCCACGGTGGTGCTGCGTGGCGCCGATCCGAGCACCGAGTCGTCCTCGGCGATCACGATCAGGGTGCGGTCACCGACCGGGGTGTCGCCCGGCGGGTTGAGCTGCACGGTGCCGTCGGGTCCGGACAGCCCGATGACGGAGGCCGACTCGTACGCGCCGAGCGCCTCGGCGTACGTCCCGGCCGCCAGCGAGGGATCGTCGTGGAAGTAGATCTCGTCGCCGTCGAAGTCGAACAGCTCGGTGTAGACCGCAGCGGCGCCGGACTGGCGTGCGGTCTGGACGATGAGCCGGGCGATCGTCTCACGCTTGTCGACGATGACCGTACGCTCGCCGCCGACGAGCCGGGCGGCCTCGAGGTTCTGTGGGTCCTGGATCTCGGCGACGATGTGCGGGCCGGCCTGGTCGCCCTGATGAGTCAGGGCGAGCAACGTCTTGATGACCTCGCTGTCGGGCTCCTCCCCGCCGGGTGAGAGCACGATGATCGAGCGGGCCAGCCCGTGGTTGCTGAGCGCGAGGTCGCCGATGTCGAGTGCCGAGCCGGTACGGCATACGACCCGCGTGCCCTTGAGGTCGGCGATCTTCTCGCGGATCTCGTCCTCCATCTCGACCTTGTCCTTGTCGGCGAGGATCACCACGGCGGGCTTGCGCCGGCTCTCGTTGGCGATCGACAGCTCGCGCACGATGGCGAACACCGAGTCGGACCAGCCGAGGATCACGGTGTGGTCCTTCTCGATCACCAGCGAACGCCCACGCCGCAGCTCGGCGAGCTTGTCGTCGATGCCGGTGGCGATGACGCCGATCAGGGCGCTGACGATGAACAGCCCGGCGATCGTCAGCACCACCATGGTCAGCAGGAATCGCCAGGTGCCGGAGTCGCCCGCGACGGTGCCGGGATCGAGGGCATGGAAGAAGGTCGACAACATCCGGCCGAAGAACCCGCCCTTCACGTTGCCCTGCCCCGGCTTGAGGCTGAAGACCGTGACGAAGACGGTGAACGCCACGATCAGCACGAGCGTGACCACGGCGAGCCAGGCGACGAGCGCGGACGTGCCGCGGGCCATCGTCCCGTCGAACCAGTAGCGCAGCTTCGCACCCCTGGTCGGCTCTGTCCGGGCCTTGCCCTGTTTGGTGTTGCCGGTCTTCATCCTGGTGACCGTGCGCTGTCGCATCTGCTGGCCCGTGCGTGACATGGCCCGATCCTCGCGGATTCAGCCGGTGCTGGCGGACGAAACGGCAATATCGCCCGGGGTCGACTGGCTACGATCCTTGCGTGTCGAATCCACCACGCCCGGCCGATGCGCCGCTCCGGGTGCTGTTCGACGTGCCGAAGGGCAGCTGGTCCGGCAATCCGTACATCAGGCAGCTGATCGACCACCTCCCCGACGACATCGAGGCTCTCGGCTACCGCCAGGAGACCGCGCTCGAGGGCGAGTACGACGTGGTGCACATGCACTGGCCCGAACATCGGGTCGTGGGGCGTGACCGGCGCACCCGGAGGGAGCGGCGGCGGACGTACGCGCGCTGGCTGCGACGCCTCCGCACGCAGGGCACGCCCGTGATCCACACCCGCCACAACCGAGCTCCACACGACCGGAAGGGCCTCGTGGACCGTTTGCTGTTGCGCCGGGTTCCGCGGCTGATCGGCAGCCGGATCTGGCTCACGGCGGCGTCGATGGAGGAGGCCGGCGTCGCACCGAGCACTCACGACGTGCTCATTCCGCACGGCAACTACCTCCCGTGGATCGCAGAGACCCGGCCGGGCGTCGTCACGACCAGCAAACCGTCAGGGTCGGTCAGACTGCTGTCGTTCGGAGCGCTTCGGCCGTACAAGAACGTGGAGGAGACGATCGCCGCGGTCGCTGCGTCCGACGGATTCTCGCTGCTGGCAGCCGGTGGCGGACGCGATGAGGGCTACATCGCCGAGCTGATCTCACTGGCCGGCGGGGCCGACAACGTCGAGGTGCGACACGGACAGGTGCCGGACGAGGAGCTGATCGATCTCATCCTCAAGGCCGACGCGGTGGTCGCGTCCTACAAGGACTTCTACAACTCCGGAGTCGCGTTCCTCGCACTCAGCCTCGACCGACCGGTCATTGTGCCGGACGGCCCCATGACCAGGGAGCTTCGCGAGGAGTTCGGCGCCGCGTGGATCGGGTTGTACGACCCACCGCTGACGCCCGATGGATTGCGCCAGGCATGGGACGCGGTCGCCTCGCATCCGCCCGCAGTTGTCTGGTCACCGGAGCGAGCCT
>JAWWPE010000251.1:0-7744 GCA_033850895.1 Nocardioidaceae bacterium
AACGGATACTCGATGACGGAGTCGTCAAGGATGACCGCACCGGTACCGGCACCCGCAGCGTCTTCGGGCACCAGATGAGGTTCGACCTGCGTGAGGGATTCCCGCTGGTCACGACCAAGAAGGTGCATCTGAAGTCGGTGGTCGCCGAGCTGCTGTGGTTCATCAAGGGCGACACCAACACCGCCTATCTCCGCGACAGCGGTGTGACGATCTGGGATGAGTGGGCCGATGAGAACGGCGATCTCGGCCCGGTCTACGGCTACCAGTGGCGGTCCTGGCCCGCGCCGGACGGGCGCCACATCGACCAGCTCGCGCAGGTCATCGCGCAGATCAAGAGCAATCCGGACTCCCGCCGCCACATCGTCAGCGCCTGGAATGTCGCCGACCTCGACGACATGGCGTTGATGCCCTGCCACGCGTTCTTCCAGTTCTATGTCGCCGACGGCCGGTTGTCGTGCCAGCTCTACCAACGCTCGGCGGACGTGTTCCTCGGCGTGCCGTTCAACATCGCGTCCTACGCGCTGCTGACCCACATGGTCGCGCAGGTTGCCGGGCTCGAGGTCGGCGACTTCGTGCACACGCTCGGCGACGCGCACCTCTACCTCAACCACCTCGACCAGGCGCGTGAGCAGCTGACCCGCGAGCCTCGGCCGCTGCCCGAGCTGTGGCTGGATCCGTCGGTCACCTCGATCGACGACTTCACCCTCGACTCGATCAAGGTCACCGGCTACGACCCGCATCCGGCGATCAAGGCTCCGATTGCCGTATGACGAAGGCGGCGGAGTGACGGTCACGATCGTCGTCGCGATCGGCGCCAATGGCGTGATCGGCGCGAACGGCGGCATGCCGTGGCCCCGCACGGGTGACCAGGTGCAGTTCAAGGCCCTGACGATGGGCCACCCGATCGTGATGGGCCGCGCCACGTACGACTCGATCGGCCGCCCCCTGCCGGGACGCACCACGATCGTGGTGACACGGCAACCGTACTGGGCCGCGGATGGTGTGCTGGTGGCCGGCGGGGTGAGCGAGGCGATCGCCGAGGCCGAGGGGCTGGACGACGAGGTGTTCCTGATCGGCGGTGCCCAGGTGTACGCCGAGGCGCTCGCAAACGGGCTGGTTGACCGGATGGTGGTGACTCGGGTCGACCTCGCACCTGCCGGTGACACGTACTTCCCGGATCTCGACTGGGACGACTGGATCGAGACCTCGCGCGAGCTGCACGCCGACAGCGTTCCCGGCTATGTCATCGCGACCTACGACAAGCGCGACTGAGCCGAATTGGCGGCATCGCCCGATCCCGACAATGCTGGTGGTGTGACTGATGTCGAGGTACCCACACCGCTGGCTGAGCTGGCCGGAGCTCACGGCGTCGCCACGCACTACGTGGGGTCGGACGGGGAGACCGTCGAGGTCGATGACGAGATCGTGATCGCCGTGCTCGCCGAGCTCGGGGTCGACGCCTCCGGATCCGCGTCGATCGCCCGTGAGCTGGCTGCGGTACGTGACCGTCGCTCGCGGGACGACCTACCGCCGATCATCGTCGTGACCGAGGGGTCGGTCCGCGAGCTCGGGGTCCGGGCTCAGCTCGTCCTCGAGGACGGCACCTCGTCATTCGTCGAACGGGTGCCTGGAGACATTCCGCTGGGCTGGCACCGACTGGTCACCGACAGCCAGGACGTGACCCTGATCGTGGCGCCGGCGCGGCTGCCGGAGGTGCCGCGCACGTGGGGCTGGATGCTGCAGCTGTACGCGCTGAACTCGGACCGGTCGTGGGGGATGGGCGACTACGGCGACCTCGCTGAGATGGCGGACCGGGCGGGGTCCGAACAGGGCGCCGGAGTCCTGTTGGTCAACCCGGTCCAGGCGTTCCTGCCGTCCCATCCGCTGGAGAGGTCGCCGTACTCACCGGCCAGCCGGCGGTTCGCCAGTCCGCTGTACCTTCGGGTCGCCGACACGGCCGCTTTCGCCGCGGCCGACGACGCGACACGCAATGAGGTGCTGGCGCTCGCGCCCGACCTCACGACGCAGCTGGTGGACTACGACGCTGTCTGGGCCGCCAAGCTCGCCGCACTCGAGCTGCTGTGGGTGCACGCCGGCACGCTCGATCGCACCGACCCCGATCTGGACATGTTCTCCACGTGGTCCGCTCTTGCCGAGCTGCACGGCGCCGATTGGCGCGAATGGCCCGCAGAACTGCACGATCCCTACGGTGCGGTGGTGGCCGAGGCCAGGATGTCGCTGTCACAGCGGATCGACTTCCACGCCTGGCTCCAGGTGCTGTGTCGCGAACAGCTCGATGCCGCGCGGTCGGCCGCGCACGACGCCGGCATGCCGGTCGGCATCGTGCACGACCTGCCGGTCGGCGTGCACCCCGGCGGTGCTGACGCGTGGGCGCTGCAGGACACCTTCGCCTCAGGCGTACGGGTGGGTTGCCCGGCCGATGCGTTCAATCCGCTGGGTCAGGACTGGGGACTACCACCGTGGCGCCCGGACAAGCTCGCTGAATCCGGGTACGCGCCATTCCGCGACGTGGTCCGCAGCGTCCTGCGGCACGCCGACGGGATCCGTATCGACCACATCGCCGGACTCTGGCGGTTGTGGTGGATTCCGCCCGGAGAGCCCGCCCACCGCGGCACGTACGTGCACTACGACGCCGACGTCATGCTCGGGATCCTGATGCTGGAGGCGGTTCGCGCCGGTGCGATCGTGGTCGGCGAGGACCTCGGCACCGTCGAGGGCATCGTGACCGAGACGATGCATCAGCGCGGGTTGTTGAGCTCGGCCGTGCTGTGGTTCGAGCGCGACTGGGACGCCAAGGGTCAGCCGCACATCCCTCCGGAGCAATGGGAGCCGGAGACCATGGCCAGCATCAGCACGCATGACCTGCCGACGATCGCGGGCTGGCTGCAGGACGAGCGCGTACGCATACAGGCCGAGCTGGGTCTGCTCGACGGGCCGGACGACGAGGCGTACGCGCAGGGCGCGGCCGACCGCGACGCCATGCGCAATCTGCTGCGCGCCGAGGGCATTCCCGACGGTGATCTCGTCGTCGCGCTGCACGCCGTGATCGCCCGGGCGGCATCGCGACTGGTGCTGAGCTCGCCCGCCGACGCCGTCGGCCAGCTGGAGCAGCCGAACCTGCCGGGGACGGTCGATGAGTATCCCAACTGGCGGATCCGACTGCCGGAGGATCTGGATGCGTTCTTTGCCGACGAACGGGTACACGCGGCTGTGGCCCCGCTGCGGGCCGCACGCCCACCCGCATGATCGACGACCAACCGCAAGGAGAGCACGTGCAACCCTGGCCCGGATCGCCCTACCCCCTGGGCGCGACCTTCGACGGCACCGGCACGAACTTCGCCCTGTTCACCGAGCTCGCAGACTTCGTCGAGCTCTGCCTGTTCGATGATGCCGGCACCGAGACCCGGATCCGGCTGGAGGAGGTCGACGGCTTCGTCCATCACGGCTTCCTGCTGGGGATCGGTCCGGGCCAGCGCTACGGCTTCCGCGTGCACGGTCCGTACGACCCGGAGCACGGGCAGCGGTGCAACCCCAACAAGCTGCTGATCGATCCGTACGCCAAGGCGATCTCCGGTTCGGTCGACTGGGACCCGTCGCTGTTCGCGTACGACCTCGATGATCCGGAGCAGGTCAATGACGCCGACTCCGCGGGCCACGTGCCGTACTCGTTGGTGGTCAACCCGTTCTTCGACTGGGCCAACGACCGGCTGCCGCAGACGCCGTACAACGAGTCGGTCATCTATGAGGCCCACGTCAAGGGGCTGACGATGACCCATCCGGACGTTCCGGAAGCGCTTCGGGGTACGTACGCGGGCATCGCCCACCCGGCAATCGTCAAGCACCTCAAGTCGCTGGGTGTCACCGCGATCGAGCTGCTCCCGGTGCACCAGTTCGTGACCGACCACTACCTCGTGGAGAAGGGCCTGACCAACTACTGGGGCTACAACACGATCGGCTTCTTCGCCCCGCACGACGCCTACGCCGCACAGCCCGGCGGTCAGGTGGAGGAGTTCAAGGGCATGGTGCGAGCGCTGCACCAGGCCGACATCGAGGTCATCCTCGACGTGGTCTACAACCACACCGCGGAGGGCAATCATCTCGGCCCGACGCTGTCGATGCGTGGGATCGACAACTGTGCCTACTACCGACTCGTCGAGGACGACGAGCAGCACTACATGGACTACACCGGCACCGGCAACTCGCTCAACGTCCGGAGCCCCCACACGCTGCAGCTCATCATGGACTCGTTGCGCTACTGGGTCACCGAGATGCACGTCGATGGTTTCCGGTTCGACCTCGCCGCCACCCTGGCCCGCGAGTTCTACGACGTGGACAAGCTGGCGACGTTCTTCGAGCTCGTGCAGCAGGATCCGGTGGTCAGTCAGGTCAAGCTGATCGCCGAGCCCTGGGACGTCGGTCCGGGCGGTTACCAGGTGGGCAACTTCCCGCCACTGTGGACGGAGTGGAACGGTCTCTACCGCGACACGGTGCGCGACTTCTGGAGGGGCGAGCCGGCGACGATGGGGGAGTTCGCCTCGCGGATCACGGGGTCGTCGGACCTGTACCAGGACAACGGACGGCGCCCGTACGCGTCGATCAACTTCGTCACGGCGCACGACGGCTTCACGCTGAACGACCTCGTGTCGTACAACGACAAACACAACGACGCCAACGGGGAGGACGGCCGCGACGGCGCCGATGACAACCGCTCGTGGAACTGCGGGGTGGAAGGGCCGACCGACGAGCCCGAGGTGCTCGACCTTCGGCGTCGGCAGCGGCGCAACCTGATGGCCACGATGCTGCTGTCACAGGGCGTCCCGATGGTGCTGCACGGGGACGAGCTGGGCCGGAGCCAGAGCGGCAACAACAATGCGTACTGCCAGGACAACGAGATCGCCTGGATCGACTGGCAGCTCGACGAGGAGCAGACCGACCTGTTGGACTTCACCGGTTCATTGATCGCCTTCCGCAAGCGGCACCCGGTCTTCCGCAGGCGGAGGTTCTTCGAGGGCCGGCCCGTCCGCAAGGCCGACGAGCTGCGCGACATCTCGTGGTTCACCCCGTCGGGCGAAGAGATGAAGGAGCAGAACTGGGACGACGCGTTCGGGAAGTCGATCTCGGTGTTCCTCAACGGCGACGCGATCGCCGACCGGGACGTGCGAGGCGTACGCATCACCGACGACTCGTTCCTGCTGGCGTTCAACGCCCACAGCGATGACATCGAGTTCACCCTGCCGGGCAGCGACTACGGCGACAGCTGGACGGTCGCGGTGGACACCGCAGCCGGCACGGTCGAGCAGCCAGGCGGTGCGATGGTGGAGGCCGACGGCACGATCAACGTCCCGGCACGCTCCTTGATCGTTCTGCAGCGGGTGGCAGCGTGACACAGCCGTCCTCGACGTACCGCCTCCAGCTACGGCCGGAGTTCGGCTTCGACGAAGCCCGAGAGCTCGTCGACTACCTCGCGGAGATCGGCGTCGGCGCGGTCTACCTCTCGCCGGTGCTGGAGGCGACTCCCGGTTCGACCCACGGGTACGACGTCACGGATCCGACCAGGCTGCGCGACGAGCTCGGCGGCGAGAGCAGCTTCCTCGCACTGTCCGCGGCCGCGCGTGAGGCGGGTCTCGGTCTCGTGGTCGACATCGTGCCCAATCACATGTCCGTCGAGGTGCCGGCCGCCAATCCGTGGTGGCACAGCGTGCTTCGGGAGGGGCAGGCGTCCCCGTATGCGAAGCATTTCGACATCGATTGGTCCCGCGGTCGCGTGCTGGTCCCGGTGCTCGGTGACGACTCCGACGTCGCCGAGCTGACGGTCGACGGCGATGACCTGGTCTACGCCGACAAACGGTTCCCGATCGCGCCGGGCACCGGCGACGGCACGCCGCAGCAGGTCCACGACCGCCAGCACTACGAGCTGGTCGGCTGGCGGCGCGGCAACACCGAGCTCAACTATCGGCGGTTCTTCGACATCACGACGTTGGCCGCCGTGACGGTCGAGCGCCCGGAGGTCTTCGAGGACACCCATCGCGAGATCCTGACCTGGGTGGGCGCCGAGCAGGTGACCGGTCTACGGATCGACCATCCGGACGGGCTCGCGGACCCCGGCGCGTACGTGAAACGCCTCCGGGACGCGGCACCGGACACCTGGATCGTGATCGAGAAGATCCTGCACCCCGGCGAGGACCTGCCGTCGAGCTGGCCGGTCGAGGGCACCACCGGGTACGACGCGATGCGTGAGGTGCTCGGCGTTCTGCTCGACCCCGCTGGAGAGTCGGCGTTCACGGCGCTGGCGGACCGGCTCGGCGTGCCGACCGACTACGCGCGCGTCGAGGAGGAGGCCCGGCGCATGGTCACCGACAAGATCCTGGTCGCCGAGGTGCGCCGCATCGCCGCGCTGCTCGCCGGGGTCGATGTCGAGCCGGCTCGCGCAGCCGTCGCGGAGACGATGATCGCGTTCGGGGTCTACCGGTCGTATCTCCCGGAGGTCTCGTCGACGTGGACCGAGGCCATCGACACCGCTCGCGCGCGTCGCCCCGACATCGCCGACGCCCTGGATGCCCTCGACAAGCAGGTTCGCGCGGATCCGGCCAGCGAGCTGGCGACGCGCATCCAGCAGACCTCCGGGATGGTCGTGGCGAAGGGGACCGAGGACACCACGTTCTACCGTTTCACCCGTTTTGCTGCTCTCAACGAGGTCGGCGGCGCCCCTGACGTGTGGGGGCTCGACGTCGACGAGTTCCATCGGCTCGCGGCGGAGCGCGACGCCACCCAGCCGGCGACGATGACCGCCCTGACGACACATGACACCAAGCGTTCGGAGGACACCCGCGCGCGAATGGCAGTCCTCGCCGAGATCGCCGACGAGTTCGCCGAGCACGTGCTGGACTGGTCTGCGCGCTGCGGCCTCGATGAGCCGGCGCTCGACCTGCTCGCCTGGCAGACCCTCGTGGGCACCTGGCCGATCAGCGACGAGCGGCTGGTCGAGTACCTCCTCAAGGCGGCCCGCGAGTCCAAGCTCCGTACCACCTGGACCGAGCCGGACGACGAGCTCGAGGCCGCGATCTCTGCCTGGCCGGAACGGGTCATGGCCGAGATGGGCCGGGAGATCGAGGAGTTCGTGGAGCGAATCGCGCCGCCGGGATGGTCCAACTCGCTGAGCCAGAAGCTGATCCAGCTGACCGCCCCCGGGGTCCCGGACGTCTACCAGGGCACCGAGCTGTGGGACTTCTCGCTGGTCGACCCCGACAACCGACGGGCGGTCGATTTCGCGCTCCGTCGAGAGCTGCTCGACCGCTTCGGCGAGGGCCTCCGGCCGGAGGTCGACGCGTCCGGGGCGATCAAGATGCTGCTGCTGCAACGCACGCTGAAGCTGCGCAGAGAGCGGCCCCAGCTGTTCGACGGCTACCGGCCGATCACGGCGGACGGCCCGTCGTCGAACCACCTGTTGGCGTATGCGCGCAGCGAGGACCTGATCGTGCTGGCGACCCGCCTGCCGGTGGGCCTCGAGCGCAACGGCGGGTGGCTCGGCACGTCGATCACCGTCCCCGCCGGCGAGTGGACCGAAGTCATCTCCGAGACGGTGGTGAACGGTGGACAGGTCGACGTGTCGACCGTCCTGAGTCGTTACCCGGTGGCGCTCCTCGTACGAGGTGAAGCCGATGACGCCTCCTAGGCTGGCCGCATGACGTTCGACCTCTGGGTTCCCGGACATGAGCGTGTACGT
>JAWWPE010000380.1:0-4321 GCA_033850895.1 Nocardioidaceae bacterium
TCCACCAGCTGGACCAGTGTCTCTGCGGGCGCGTACTTCACCTGCGCACACCACGCGTCCGGCGCCATCTACTGCTGGGGCTACAACGACGACGGAAATCTCGGACTCGGCGACGCCACCGAGCGGCACACACCCGCCAAGGTCGGCACATCCACCAGCTGGACCAGTGTCAGCGCCGGCCAGTACTTCACCTGCGCACGCCACTCGTCCGGCTCGATCTATTGCTGGGGCTACAACGCGTACGGTCAGCTGGGCGTCGGCGACCTCGATCCGCGAGACAAGCCGACAAAGGTCGGCACATCCACCAGCTGGACCAGCGTGAGTGCAGCGAACCACACGTGTGCACGCCACAGGTCCGGCTCGGTCTACTGCTGGGGAGACAACAGCGCAGGGGCCCTCGGGGTCGGTGACAACGACAACCGCACCAAACCGACGAAGGCCGGGACCTCGACCCACTGGACCAGCGTGAGCTCTGGCGACGGCCACACCTGTGCACTCCACTCCTCGGGCGCCATCTACTGCTGGGGCTACAACGCTTCTGGACAGATCGGCAACGGCGCCAGCCTCAACCTCAACACGCCCACCAAGGCCGGCACCTCAACCAGCTGGCACAAGCTGGCGACTGGCGGCGCGCACACCTGCGCCATCGACACGAGCGGCTATGCCTACTGCTGGGGCAACAACGGGGCGGGTCAGCTCGGACTCGGAGACACCGCCGACAAGCACGTGCCGACCAAGATCACCACCACCGTCAATTGAGACGGCTCGACCTCGAGCCGGGACGTTCCGACCAAGATCACCGCCGTCGCCGCAGACTGACACTCCAGCCTCGAGTGGACGGACGCACTGCGACACTGGCGTCATGGAGATCGACGTCGACCTGATCAGGCGTGACCTGACCCAGATCATCAACATCCCGAGCACGGGCGGATCGCCTGCAGAGGTTGCCGTGCAGCACTGGTGTGCGGCGACGCTGACCGGCTTGGGCCTCGAGGTCGACCGGTGGCGGATCGACCTGGACGAGCTCAGATCGGACTCCGGATATCCGGGTGAAGAGGTCGAGCGGGACGAAGCCTGGGGATGCGTCGGCGTCTCCGGCTCCGGTCGACCGGCGGTGATCCTCAACGGCCACGTCGACGTCGTGCCCGCCGGTGAGTCCGCGGCATGGACCAATGGTGACCCGTGGCTCGTGCGTGAGGCCGACGGTCGGTGGTACGGACGTGGCGTCTGCGACATGAAGGGCGGAGTCATCGCCATCATCGCCGCGGCCCGCGCCGTCAGCGGCATCGAGCTGGCCCGGCCGTTCGCGGTGCACACCGTCATCGGCGAGGAGGACGGCGGCCTCGGCACCTTCGCCACGTTGCGGCGAGGCCATACCGGTGACGCCTGCGTCATCGCCGAGCCGACCGCGGGACAGATCGTCTCCGCCAACGCCGGCTCACTGACGTTCCGACTCGAGGTGCAGGGTCGCTCGACGCACGGCTCGATGCGTACGACCGGGCACAGCGCCATCAGCGGCTTCGAGCTCCTGCACCGCGCGCTCGGAACCCTTGAAGCCGAGCGCAACGCTGCCCCTCCCCAGCCGTTCGGCGCGATGCCCTGGCCGCTCAGCGTCGGCATCATCAACGCTGGCGACTGGGCGAGCACGGTGCCCGACCGGCTGGTCGCCGAGGGGCGCTACGGCATCATGCCGGGTGAGTCGTTCGCCGATGCCGAGGCGGTGTTCGAGCGCACGATTGCGGACACCGCCGCGACCGATCCGTGGCTAGCCGCCAACCCTCCGGTCGTGACGTGGCCCGGCGGTCGGTTCGCGGCGGGCAGCCTGCCGGACGGCGATCCGTTCGGCGACGAGGTAGCCCGCGCGGTGGTCGCCGCGGGTGAGCCGCTGCCGCCTCTCGTCGGTGCGCCGTACGGTTCGGATCTCCGGCAGTACGCGGCGGTCGGCATCCCGACCGTGCAGTACGGGCCCGGCGACATCGCCAACGCTCACGCGATCGACGAATACGCACACATCGACGAGGTCGTCGCCTGCGCACGTGCGTATGCCGAGCTGATCGTCGCGCGCTGCTCATGAGCACCGACCGGCTCCTCGAGCTGATGAAGATCGGCCCGGAGGACCTGGCCGCCAACCGCGCCGGCCGGCTCGGCCCCCACCAACGCACCAACCAGCGACACCAGGGCTACGGGTTCCTCGCGGTGGGTCTCGTGCTCGACTATCTGCTGCTGAAATGGGGATTCATCGATGGGCTGCGCGAGGACGCCGGTGCGGTCGCCAACTGGCTGGCGCCCCTGGTGCTCGGCATCCTCGTCGGCGGATTCTTCACGGCAGTCGGCGTCGTCATGCTGATGAGCGGACGCAAGAACCTCGGGGTCACCAGCGTCACCGGACCGGTCACGGTCTTCGTCCAACGGATCGGCCCGCACCAGGGTTCGCAGCTCAAGCTGCGGGTCGGCGACCACGTCTTCGGCCTGCCGATCAGCCTGCGATCGAAACTCTCTCGCTATCGGGACGCACTCACGGATCAGCCGTACACGGTGTACGTCCGCGGGAGGACCGCCGTCGGCATCGAGCCGGCTTCGTCCTGACGCTGTCGAAAGTCAGCGCGGGGAGGTGGTGATCGGGGCGTACGCCTCGGCCTTGATCGCGCCGCCCTGCTCGAAGGTGACCGGTTGCAGGCCGACCGGACGACCGTCCTTGAAGGTCACGATGGTGACCTGCGCGTCGTGCCGGAGCTTGCTCCCGAGCGCGAAGGCGAACACCGCGCCGCCCGTGGTCCCGGTGGTGAGGGTCGTGGTCGACCGACCGTTGCTGCCGTTGACGACCGTGGGCCCGATCTGGCGGTGCAGGTGCCCCGACAGCACGAGGTCAGCACAACCGGAGGCAGCGGCCTGCTTCGCCGAGGACGGGCTGTGCACGGCGATCACGGCGACCCCGCGATCGGCACACGCCGCCTTGGTGAGCGCCTCGTCCTGGGCGTGGATCGACGCGATGTTGTCGGACTCGTTGCCGTTGTAGCCGGCGGTGTAACCCGAGCTGCGCGGATCGCTGCTGCCCAGGAACCGGATCCCGTCGATCGTGACCGGCTTCCCGGCGAGCAGGTGGAAGCCCTTGTCGACCATCTGCTTGCTGACATTGCGGCCCTGGTCGTGATTGCCGGCGACCGAGACGACATCGAAGCCCTTGAACTCGCGAGCCAGCGAGTTGAGGCTGAACGCTTCCCACTTGGCGCCGTTGGAGGTGTCGTCACCGAGGTCGATCAACAGGTGGGCGTGGGCGCGATCCGCCACTGCCCGCGCCACCGGATCCATGCCGATGTTGTCGTGCCGATCGGTGACGACGAGCGCGGTCGTCTCGCCTGACTCAGGCGTACGTACGTTGACCGTCTCAGCAGCGACAGCGAGCTTGCCGTAGAACGACACGGAGTCGCGATAGGTCTTGAAGGCCGACTGGACCAGCGCCTGGCTGCCGTCGGTCGACGCGCCCTCCGCGATCTGCAACGTTTCGAGCACCGGGTCCTGAGGAAGCTCGGGGAAGACCGATTCGATCGGCGCCCACGTCGTGCCGTCGCCGTCGGGCCGCTCGGGCACCGCAATCAGGCCCATCGCGACCAGGGTCAGCAGCGCAACACCTCCGAGCGCCGCCGCGCGTCGGCGATTGGGGTGCCGGATCCCCTGTCGGATCAGTCGTCGCCGATCGGGCCCGACTCCCTTCCAGGCGAGCACCGCAAGAAGTACGGCAAGGATCGCGGCGCCAACCGCGCGAAGGGCTGCGTCGACGGCCATCGAGGTGATCGTGGACTTGACCGTGGCGATCTCGCCATTCGGCTGGCTGGCGATCACCGCGTCGCGGGCGATCAGCTCGTTGAGGTCGTTGACATCGGCGGCGCCGAGGTTGATGTCCAGCCCGATGTTGAGCGGGGCGTGCACGGGCAGGCGTACGGCCGGCAGCACCGGTCCGGAGTCGATGCGCGCATAGCCGGTGAAATCAGGAGAAACCGTCGCCTGGTGCGCACCGATGACGACCGAACGCTCGCTGTGGATGAACGTCGTGTATGCCGTCGGCAGGGCAACGCCCACCGCGAGGAGGACGAGCAGAATGACTTTGAGAACCCGGCTCATGCCAGCCGGGACCGCCAGCGATCTGTCGTGCCGACCGTGGTCAGCAGCTGGGTCGCGCGGGTCAGCACGACGTAGAGCGTGCGCCAGCCGGCACTCGACTCCTCGGTGATCGCATCGGGTTCGTGGACCACGACGGCGTCGAACTCCAGGCCCTTGGTGTCGAGGCCGTCGAGCAGTCGCAGGCGGGCGGGATGCGCGTCGA
>JAWWPE010000019.1:0-2568 GCA_033850895.1 Nocardioidaceae bacterium
CGTCCCGCTCACCGTCCGGACGGACCCACACGCGTTTGTAGGCCAGCACGCTCGGGTTGGAACCGCCGAGATCGACGAACTCGCCTTCGGCGAAGGCCAGGTGTTCCTTGCGCACGGCGATCATCCGTCGGGTCCAGTTGAGCAACGACGCGGCATTGCCCTGCTGCGCCTCGACGTTGATCGCCTCGTAGCCGTATGTCGGGTCCATGATCGGCGGCAGGTAGACGCGGCCGGGGTCGGATCGAGAGAAGCCGGCGTTGCGGTCTGGTGACCACTGCATCGGCGTACGTACGGCATCGCGGTCGCCCAGCCAGATGTTGTCGCCCATGCCGATCTCGTCGCCGTAGTAGAGCACCGGCGAGCCCGGCAGGCTCAACAGCATCGCGGTGAACAGCTCGAGCTGGTTGCGGTCGTTGTCCAGCAGCGGGGCGAGGCGCCGGCGGATGCCGATGTTGGCCTTCATCCGCGGGTCCGTGGCGTACTCCTGATACATGTAGTCGCGCTCGTCGTCGGTGACCATCTCGAGGGTCAGCTCGTCGTGATTGCGCAGGAAGATGCCCCACTGGGTGCCCGACGGGATCTCCGGCGTCTGGGCCAGGATCTCCGAGATCGGGAACCGCGACTCACGGCGTACGGCCATGAAGATCCGCGGCATCAACGGGAAGTGGAACGCCATGTGGCACTCGTCGCCGCCAACGGCCGGATCGCCGAAGTACTCCACGACGTCGGACGGCCACTGGTTGGCCTCGGCCAGCAGGATGCGGCCGGGGTACTCGCGATCGATCGTCGCGCGCACCTTCCGGAGGTACTCGTGCGTGCGCGGCAGGTTCTCGCCGTTGGTGCCCTCCTCCTCGAACAGGTAGGGCACGGCGTCGAGTCGGAACCCGTCGATGCCGAGATCGAGCCAGAAGCGCAGGACGTCGATCATCGCCTCCTGGACCTCTTCGTTCTCGAAGTTGAGGTCCGGCTGGTGGCTGAAGAAGCGGTGCCAGAAGAACTGCCCGCGTACGGGGTCGTACGTCCAGTTGGACGTCTCGGTGTCGACGAAGATGACCCGGGCGTCGGCGTAGCGCGAGTCGTCGTCGCTCCACACGTAGTAGTCGCCATACGGGCCGTCGGGGTCGTTGCGGGACTGCTGGAACCACGGATGGGCGTCGGACGTGTGGTTGAGCACCAGATCGGTGATCACCCGGATGTCGCGCTTGTGCGCCTCCTCGAGGAGATAGACGAAGTCCTCGACCGTGCCGAACTCCGGCAGCACGGCCCGGAAGTCGCTGATGTCATAACCTCCGTCGCGCAGCGGGGACGCGTAGAACGGCGGCAACCAGAGGCAGTCGACCCCGAGCCACTGGAGGTAGTCGAGCTTGCCCGCGAGTCCGCGGAGGTCGCCGGTGCCGTCGCCGTTGGAGTCCGCGAACGCGCGTACGAGCACTTCGTAGAACACCGCGTGCTTGAACCAGGTCGGGTCGGTCGTGGCCTGCTCGGCGTGCCCGAAGTCATCGGCCTGCGGCTCGACCAGGGTGCCATCCTCGGCGATCGCCTCGCCGGTGTGCGGAGTGTCCTCCAGCCCCTCCAGCGCGCTGTCCGGGAGCGACGTCTTGTCGTCGTCCATCTCAGACCTCCCGTCGCTGCAAGGTGAGGATGTGCGCCGCCGCCCGCGTGGGATCGAGGCGTACGTAGTTGGCATCGCCCCAGTCGTACGTCTCACCGGTCACTTCGTCGTGGGCCGTCAGCTGGTCGCCGGGATCGAAGCCGAGCGCCGGCAGATCGAGCCACAAGGTGCCCTCCCGGGACTCGTGCGGGTCGAGCGAGACCACGACGACGACGGTGTCGCCGGTGTCGGGGTCCTGCTTGCTGTAGGCGATCAGGGCATCCTGGTCGACGTGGTGGAAGTGCAGGGTGCGCATCTGCTGCAGCGCCGGGTGGGTGCGGCGGATCTCGTTGAGCCGGGCGAGCCAAGGCTCCAGGGACCGGCCCTCCGCGAGAGCAGCCCCGAAGTCACGCGGGCGCAGCTCATACTTCTCCGAGTCGAGGTACTCCTCGCTGCCCGGCCGGACCGCCTTGTGCTCAAAGAGCTCGTAGCCGGAGTAGACGCCCCAGGTCGGCGACAGCGTCGCCGCGAGCGCGGCGCGGAGGGCGAACATCTCCGGTCCGCCGACCTGCAGGTGTTCGGGGAGGATGTCGGGGGTGTTGACGAACAGATTGGGCCGCCCCTCGTCCCAGTGGTCGCGGAGATCCTCGCCGAACTCGGTGAGCTCGGCCTTCGTCGTGCGCCAGGTGAAGTACGTGTAGCTCTGGGTGAATCCCAGCCGAGCCAGACCCCACAACCTCGCCGGTCGGGTGAACGCCTCGGCGAGGAACAGCACATCGGGGTGCTCGGCCTTGACCGAGTCGATCAGCCAGGCCCAGAAGTCCGGCGGCTTGGTGTGCGGGTTGTCGACCCGGAAGATGCGGATGCCGAGTTCGACCCAGTGCAGGGTCACCCGCAGCATCTCGTCGTAGATCGCCTGGCGGTCGTTGTCGAAGTTGAGGGGGTAGATGTCCTGGTACTTCTTCGGCGGGTTCTCG
>JAWWPE010000097.1:0-5376 GCA_033850895.1 Nocardioidaceae bacterium
TACAGGTCTGAAAATCGTACGTATGGCCATCGCCGATGAATCCCAAGCCGACAAAGCAGCCGTCCGCGCGGTCGTCGCCCGCGCCAGCGCCGCCCAGAGCGACCCTGACGAGTTCCTGCCGCTGCACACCCGTGACGCGATCGTCGTCAACCTCGCCGGTCGCCGGGTCTTCGGTCGCGATGCCCTGGCCGACGCCATGACGGCAGCGCTCGAATCGCCGCTCAGCGACGTCACGACCAGCGAGGAAGTGGTCGACGTCCGCTTCCCGACGCCCGACGTTGCCCTCGTCAGCTGCACCAAGACCGTGCATGACGGGCGTGCCGACGCCGATCTCGCGAGCCTGCCGTCCGCGGGTGCATTGACGTACACGATGGTGCGCATCGGTGACGAATGGCTCATCTCACACGCCCAGACGACCCCGGTCCTCGGCTGAACCAGTGCCCGACCCGGTGGCCGAAACCACGTCACATTCCGGCCGGCGACATCGTCGGACAGCTGAACCAGGCACCAACCCAACGCGATCCCACCCAACCCTCAGAACGAAGGCAGTCGCATGACCAGGCGAACTCAGCTCAGAGTCGGCGGGTGCGCGCATCTTCCGGACGGAGCTCGTACTCGTACGTGCGAACCGCCTTCGGATCGATCGTCATCACGACGCGACGGGCGTGGATCTCAGCGACGAGCGAGGAGGACTCGACGATGACGAACCAGTCCGGTCCCGATTGCGTACCGAGTGCGATGACACCTGGTCGGTCGATCCGGCGAAACGCCGCCAACATCCGCTGCTGCGCCAGACCACTCTGCACCCGATAGATCTGGATCTTCCATTCCGTCTGCGACGGAGAATCGTGAAGCATGGTTTGGAGCCTGTTCGCCCAGTAGCCACCGACTGCTTCTTAGTCGACCTCAATTTTCCCTCGGATGGCGGTGCATGGCAAGTCGTACCGTCACCCGTGTCGGGACCGGTCTCAGAGCTTTGCTTCGTCGATGTCGTCACCGGCCTTGTTGCGCATCATGGTCTGCAACATCGCAGTGGCGGCGCCGATCAGGCCGAGCACGAGGAATCCGTACGCCCACCACTGGGACATCGTCCCGGCCTGGACGAGCGCAATCCCCACGATCGCGATCACGACGCACAACACCGAGACGGTCAGTCCTGATATCCAGCGCCGATTGAGACCTCGAACCCTCTGTTTCCTGCGGCGGTTGTCCATACGCAGTGCGTACCCACGCAACAACCCGTCAATCGGCCAACCTGTGCCCGTTGGTTTCGCCGGCCACGCGGTGGGTAGCCAGCAGGTGATCTGCCGAGAGGAGCGAAGCGATGCCGCAGCAGGCATGGAGCAGGAAGCGTGAACGCCAGTACGAACACATCAAGCAGGGCCTCGAGGACGAAGGGCGATCCGAGGACACCGCCGAGGAGATCGCCGCGCGCACCGTCAACAAAGAACGTGCCCGAGCCGGCGAAGCCAAGGAGGCCAGCCGGACGTCGACGGAGGACATCTCCTCGAGCCGCCGCGGGGACTCCGCTCCCACAAGGGCGCGGGCGGACGGACCAGGGACCAGCTCTACAACGAGGCCAGGCAGCGGAACATTCGCGGGCGCTCGAAGATGAACAAGGCGGAGCTGGAGAAGGCCGTCGGTCGCTGATCAACGGGGCGCGTCGAGCTCAACCGCGCTCTGGTGAGGACTCCTCGAACACCAACAGGGTGCGGGTGGTGAGCACGCCCGGGATGGCCTGGATGTCGTCGAGGACGAGACGTCGCAGGTCGGAGTTGTCGCGCGCCCGCACCAGCATGACGACGTCGAAGTCGCCGCCGACGAGCGCGATGTGCTCGATACCGGGCAATGCGCGGAGCTGGCTGTGAATCTCGCGCCAGTCGGTCTGTCGTACGTTCATCGTCAGATAAGCCGAGGTGCCGAGCCCGCGGGCGACCGGGTCGACGAGGGCGGCGAAGCCGGTGATGACGTCCGTGGCGGTGAGTCGTTCGACCCGTGCGTAGGCGTTGGCGCGCGAGATGTGCACCGCCTCGGCGAGCTGCCGCATAGACAGCCGGCCATCGCGTTGGAGCGTGTCCAGGATCTGGGTGTCGATGTCGTCGATCTGGGCTCCGGCCATCTGTCTCGCGCTCCCTCGTGTGACGGTGTCCAACATGGACATACGGCAACCATATCGGACGATCGGCGAGACATCTTCTCGACAATCGTGCCGGGCTGGCACTCAGATGGCTTGGCGACGGACGATGTCCTGAACAGTCCATCGAAAGGTAAGAACGTGTCGAGCCTCCTGCCCTCCGAGCACCCAGTCCAGCTGCTCGACCAGGACGGCGTACGCGTCGAGAGCGCGGCCCACGAGTTCCCCTCCGACGAGGCCCTCCTGCGCGCCCACGAGGCGCTGGTGATCGGTCGGCGCATCAACGATCAGGCGTATGCCCTGGTGCGACAGGGCCGGCTTGCCGTCTATCCGTCCTCCCACGGCCAAGAGGCGTGCGAGGTGGCCGCGGCCCAGGTGCTCGGCGAACAGGACTGGCTGTTCCCGACCTACCGGGACACGGTGTCGATCGTGGCCCGCGGGGTCGATCCGGTCGAGGTGCTCGTGCTGCTCAAGGGGGACTGGCACTCGGGCTACGACCCGGTGGCTCACCGTGTCGCTCCCCAGGCCACTCCGCTGGCGACCCAGCTGATCCATGCCGTCGGGGTCGCGCACGCGGCCACGCTCCGCGGCGAGGACACGGTGGTCATGGCGATGTGTGGCGACGGCGCGACCAGCGAGGGCGACTTCCACGAAGCGCTCAACTTCGCCGCCGTCTTCAAGGCGCCGGTGGTCTTCTTCGTGCAGAACAACGAGTACGCGATCTCGGTCCCACTGGCGCGGCAGACCGTGGCACCCTCGCTGGCCCACAAGGGTATCGGCTACGGAATGCCCGGGGAGCGGGTCGACGGCAACGACATCTCCGCGCTGCTGTCCGTGCTGGGGTCGGCGGTCGATGCCGCCCGCAACGGCGGCGGGCCGCAGCTCGTCGAGGCACACACCTATCGCATGCAGGCCCATACGAATGCCGACGATGACACCCGCTACCGACCAGGTGGCGAGGTGGAGGCGTGGATGGACCGCGATCCGCTGCTGCGCAGCGAGGCCTACCTGAAGGCCCGCGGCCTGCTGACCGACGAGCGACAGGCCGCGTTCGCCGAGCACGCCGAAGACGTGGCGGCCGGGATGCGCGACGGTCTGATGGCCGACATCGAGCCTGACCCAGCCGACTTGTTCGACCACGTCTACGCGAGTCCGACCCCACAGCTCCGGGAGCAGGCCGCGTTCCTCGCCGAAGAGCTCAGCCGTGAGGAGGCCCGCTGATGGCCGAGCACGAGAAGATCACCATGGCCCAGGCCTTCAACCGGGCCATGCGCGACGCGATGACCGCGGACGAGAGCGTCCTGGTCTTCGGGGAGGATGTCGGCGCGTTGGGTGGAGTGTTCCGCGTGACGGACGGCCTGACGGCCGAGTTCGGCGAGTCCCGCTGCTTCGACACGCCCCTCGCTGAGTCCGGAATCATGGGGATGGCCGTCGGCCTGGCCATGAACGGCATGCGACCCGTCGTCGAGATGCAGTTCGACGCGTTCGCCTATCCGGCGTTCGAGCAGGTCGTCAGCCACGTGGCCAAGATGCGCAACCGCACCCGCGGCGCGCTCAGCATGCCGATCACGATCCGCATCCCGTACGCGGGAGGAATCGGCGGCGTCGAGCACCATTGCGACTCGTCCGAGGCCTACTACGTGCACACGCCCGGCCTGACGGTCGTCGCGCCGGCCACGGTTGCGGATGCCTACACGCTGATGCGCGAGGCCATCGCGTCGCCGGATCCGGTGGTCGTTCTGGAGCCCAAGAAGCTCTACTGGGCCAAGGACGAGGTCGACCTCGACGAGGCGCAGCCCGGCATCGGTCGCGCGGTTTTACGCCGTGAAGGCAGCGATGCCACCCTGATCGCGTACGGCACATCGGTGTCGACCGCTCTCGAGGCAGCGGACGCCGCCGCGGCGGAGGGTCGAAGCCTTCAGGTCGTCGACGTACGCACGCTCTCGCCGTTCGACGACGAGACGGTGTGCGCTGCGGTCCGGTCGACGGGTCGCGCCGTCGTGATCGCCGAGGCTGCCGGGTTCGCCAGCGTGGCATCGGAGATCGTGGCCCGGGTGACCGAGCGTTGCTTCCACCACCTGGCCGCGCCGGTGCGCCGGGTCACCGGCTTCGACATCCCGTTCCCTCCGCCGAAGCTCGAGCACTTCCAGCTGCCCAGCGTGGACCGCATCCTTGATGCCGTCGACACGCTCCAGTGGGATGACGTATGAGCCAGCAGACGTTCCGGCTCCCCGACCTGGGTGAGGGGCTCACCGAGGCCGAGGTGATTCGTTGGCTGGTCGCGGTCGGCGACGAGATCGTGGTGGATCAGCCGATCGTCGAGGTCGAGACCGCCAAGTCGATCGTCGAGGTCCCGTCGCCGTACGCCGGGCGGGTCAGCGAGCTGCACGGCGCCGAGGGACAGACCGTCGACGTCGGTAAGCCGCTCATCTCGGTCGAGCCGGCGCCCGTCGAGGCCGCCGCCGAGCAGTACCGCGAGGAGGAGAAGGCCGGGTCCGGCAACGTGCTGATCGGCTACGGCACTCCGGAGGGTGCCTCGGCCGGCCGTCGTCGGCGTGCGCGCGCCACCCCCGCCACCAACGCGCCGGCTTCGGGTGGCGAGGTGCCACGCGTCAGCTCGCCCCTGGTGCGGCGACTGGCTCGCGACGCTGGCCTCTCCGTCCTGGGCATCACCGGTACGGGGGCGGACGGGCTCATCACGCGGAGCGACGTCCAAGCGGCGATCGATGCAGCCGAAGCGCCCGCGACCCGGACCACCGCTCCCGGGGTTGACCGCACCGGGCTCACGGTCGCCAACCGAGTCCCGATGAGCGGGTTCCGCAAGGCAGTGGCGACGGCGCTGAGCCGCAGCCGCAGCGAGATCCCTGAGGCAACCGTGTGGGTCGATGTCGACTTCACCGAGCTCTTCGCCCTCCGCTCCGCGGCCAAGGCGGCCGGCAAGCCGGTGCCCAGCCTGCTGGCGTACCTCGCCCGTTTCACCGTCGCCGCACTGCGGGTCCACCCCGAGCTCAACGGCGAGGTCGACACGGTCAACAACGAGCTCATCCAGTACGACGGGGTCAACCTCGGCCTCGCGGTGCAGACCGATCGTGGGCTGCTCGTACCAGCCGTGCTGGGTGCGCACCTGCTCACGACGGCCGAGCTCGACACCGAGATCCGCCGCGTCACGGATGCAGCCCGCGACGGCCGTGCAACCCAGACCGAGCTGACCGCCGGAACGTTCACCCTCAACAACTACGGCG
>JAWWPE010000110.1:0-9769 GCA_033850895.1 Nocardioidaceae bacterium
CCAGCTCGGCCGCGACGCGGGCCTGCCAGGCGAGACCCTCGGGTCCGAACGGCGGGTTGGCCGCGACGGTGGCCGCCACGTCGGCCTCCAGCTCCACCGCACGTGCCACGACGGCAGCCTGCTCGGAACGGGAGAGTCGGGGCGCCGCGGACGCGAACTGCCCCAGCATCAGGCCGCTGAGCCGCAGTCGGGCGGCGAACCGGCCGCCGTCCCAGACCCTCTCCAGGGTCTCGACGAGATCGTCGTGCACGGCCTGCGCAGCGTGCACGTCACCGGCGTCGCCGTGCAGATCGATCAGGGCAGCCCCGCTGTGCACGGCCAGGGCGATGTCCTTCTCCCAGGCTCCGCGAATCGACGGCTCGGTGGCCAGCGCCGCGACCTCACCACGTCCGGCGGCGACCTGCAACGCCCCGCCCGCCAGGATCGACGCGGCCAGCATCGGGGCGTCCGGCCCAACGTCCCACAGCTCGAGGGCATCGTCCCAGCGGCCGCGGACGTAGCAGATGATCGCCGCGAATGCCCGGCCGTCGAACCCGTACGGCGCCCAGGTGCGACCCGTCTTCATGGCCCGCTCCATGGCCGCACGGAATGCCTTCTCGGCATCGTCGAGCTCTCCGGCGTTGTAGAGCACGAACGCCAGGTTGTGCAGGCCGCGCAGCTCGCCGACGACATTGCCGTCGCTGCGGGAGGTGGACACCAGGTCGGCGTAGCGCATCCGCGCCTTGTCGAGATCGGCTCCGCCGGATCGGGCAACGAGTCGAGTGAGGGTCGCCGTCACGTCGGCCACCACGTGAACGGCGCCGAGCTGCTCGGCGATGGCCGCTGCGAGCTCACCACGCTCGAGCGCCTCGTCGTCGTGACGTAGATCCGACGCGATGCGTGCCCCGAGCGCCTCGGCCTCCGCGCGCAGGACCGTGCGTACGTCACCGATCAGACGCAGGGCTTCCGCACTCGCCTCGGCAGCCTCCGCATCGAGTCCGGCGTAGAACGCGGTCGTGCCGATCGCCAGCAGCAGTCTCGCGCGGTCCTCGACGCCCGCGCCGGGCGAGAGCTGGTCCTGCTGCTCTCGGAGCAGAGCAAGAGATCGATAGAGGTGACCGGTCGTGAGCACCGCGTCAGCTGCGGCGACCACCAGTCCGACGACGTCGACGTCGTCCGGAGCCGAGTCGATCAGGCCCAATGCCAGCTCGTAGTGGTGCGCGGCCTCGTCGTAGCCAGCCATGCGTACGGCACCCTCGGCGGCCGCGACGTTGGCGGTGAACGCTCGGCTGAGCTGCCCGGATGCCGCGGCGTGCATCGCGATCTCGGCGGCCGGGCCGTGGACCTCGTCAAGCGCGTCGAGGTAGGAGTGGTGAATGCGGCGCCGCTCCCCGGGCAAAAGGTCGTCGCGTACGGCCTCGGCGAGCAGGGCGTGCCGGAATCCGTAGGAGTCGCCGCCCACCTGGGCCAGGATCTTGTGATCGATCGCCGAGCGGAGCGCCTCGTCGAGCTCATCCCGCGGCAGTCCGACGACGGCGGCAAGCACGCGATCGGAGACCCGACCGCCGCCGCAGGACGCCGCGCGCACGACCATCCGGGCGTTGTCGTCGAGACGGTCGAGGCGCACCAGCAGCAGGTCGGCCAAGGTCTCGGGAAGCGCGGAGTCGGCGTCGGCCAACCCGGCGTCGAGCAGCTCCTCGGCGAAGAACGCGTTGCCGGCCGCCCGGCGTACGACCGCGCGAACCCCGTCGGCGGCCAAACCGTCGGCGCCGCGGGAGCGCACCAGCGTGGTGACCTCGGAGTCGGGGAGCGGGCTCAGCTCGATCCGGCGCACCCCGGGCATACGGACCCACTCGGCGACCGCCTGGCGGAGCGGGTGACGACGATGCAGGTCGTCGCTGCGGTAGCTGACCACGACGTGCACCGGCTGGGCGAACGTCGCAGCGAGCACATAACGAATCAGGTGACGGGTCGACGCATCGGCCCAGTGCGCATCCTCGATGACCATCAGGATCGGAGTCGCGCTGGCCAGCAGGTCGAGACCCGCCACGACCGACGCGAACAGCTCGGTGCGCTCGACTCCGTTGGACTCCCCACGGACATGCGACGGCAGCAGTTTTTCGAGGGCCGGCAGCCGCGCGGCGAGCTCATCGCTCTCGGAGGTGTCGACGACGCTGAACACCTCGGCGAATGGTTGGTAGGGCCGGGCGCTGTCGCCGAGGTCGAGGCAATGGCCGACCAGCACGCGCTGGCCGGCCTCGCGGGCCCGCTCGGCCAGCTCACGCAGCAGCCTGGTCTTGCCGATGCCGGCGTCGCCCCCCAGCAGCACAACGCTGCCATCCGGCTTGTCGCTGACCCCGGTGGCTGACAGCAGCTGCTCGAGCTCTGCACCACGACCGACGAGCGGTGTCGAGGGAGTTCGTTCGCCGGCCATGTCCTCCATCATGCCGGAGGGGTACGACGTTCGTACGTCCTCGGTGGTCACGCGTGAGCGGCACGTCCGTGGGTTGGCCATACGTAGCGGCGCCAGCGCCATTTCGTCCGTGAACGAGACTCGTTCGGCTGGATCGCGTACGCGGTTGCCGCTGCCACTCGACGGTCACGCTCAGTCGCGAGGAGTGTCTCTGCAAGAGCAGTCATCGTGAACACCTACCTGTCTGGTTGATGTCTCGATCGTCGTGCGCTGAGGTAGCGCGCCACATCGGGCGTGATGCCTACACGCAGCGGCCAGCTACCTCATTCTCGCCGCCATTGACGATCAATCGCGCTCGACCGTCACGACAATGGCCTGGATCTTGCCGTCGACCGCACCTGGCCCGAAACGTGCCTCGATCGCCTGCTCCGCAGCATCCGTGGCACGGGCCAGCCCCTCGGGGTCGCGCGCCTCGATCTCGTTCCGCAACGGCGAACCCTGGCAGTAGGCGACGGCGGGAAAGTGGCTGTCGGCCGCCCGGCTGCGAGCCGCCAGCGTAATGACGTCCGGCGCCGCCGAGAAACCACCCTTCGCCAAGTCTCGCTGGATGGCTGCCAGATCGTGGTAGCCGTGCGGGGTGCGCGCGAGGAACCGCGGTGGGTCGTCGGGGAACAGCGCCGCCATGGCGTCGGTGGCAATCGCGGCGAACTCGTTGTCCTCGATCCGGTCCCAGACGTTGAAGACGTAAACCCCGCCCGGCGTCAGCACCCGGCGCGCCTCTGAGTACGCCTTCGGCTTGTCGGGAAAGAACATCGCGCCGAACTGGCACACGACGACGTCGAAGCTGGCGTCGTCGAACGGCAGCTGCTGGGCATCAGCCTGCCGCCACTCGACCGCTCGTCCGGTGCCGCGGGCGGCGCCCTGGTCGAGCATCGCCTGGTTCAGGTCGGTGGCGACGATGGTCGTGCTCTCGGGGAGGACGTCATCCAGCGCACGCGTCACGACGCCGGTGCCCGCGGCAATCTCGAGCACGCGCTGCGGTTGCTGGGCGGCGAGCCGGCTGGCCAGGTCGTCTGCGTACGGCTGGAAGAGCAACGGCACCATGTGGGTCTCGTACAGCTCCGCGACCGAGCCCGAGAACACCTTGTCGTCGTCGTGCGGCCTCACGGGTGGCTACTTCAGCGTCTTCTTGCCGCCGTGCATCATCGTGATCATCTGCAGCGCCTTGCCGTCGGTCTTGGCATCGCGCGTGAACGACGTCAGCATCATCAGCGGTTTCATCCGCTGCCGGGTGATGGCCTTGGCGTAGGTGAACTCCTTGAGCCCGTCCGGCCCGTGGATGCGGCCGAAGCCGGACTGGCCGACGCCGCCGAACGGCAGGCTCGGCACGCCCGCGAACGCGATCACGGAGTTGACCGACGTCATGCCGGAGCGGACCCGGCGGGCGATGTTCATCCCCTGCCGTTTGGAGAACACCGCGCCGGCCAGGCCGTACGCCGTCGCGTTGGTCAGCTCGACGGCCTCGTCCATGCTCGTGACCGGGTTGATCGCGAGCGTCGGGCCGAACGTCTCCTCGGTGATCTCGGTGGAGTCCTCGGGCACATGAGTCAGGATCGTCGGCTGTACGAACCGCTCCCCCACGGCGTCCGGACCACCGAGGGCGACCTTGGCGCCCTTGGCGACGGCGTCGTCGAGGTGGCTCTTGATGACCTTGAGCTGTGACGGCATGGTGATCGGACCGATCTTGGCGGCCGAGTCGGAGCCTGCGCGGAGGTCCTTGGCCTGGTCGAGGATCTCGGTCATGAACGAGTCGAAGACCTTCTCGTGCACGTACACCCGCTCGGTGCCGATGCAGGTCTGGCCGGCATTCGACATACCGCCCCAGAGGGCTGCCTCGGCGGCCTTGGGGATGTCGGCGTCCTCGTCGACGATCATCGAGTCCTTGCCGCCCGCCTCGATGATGACGGGGGTCAGGTTGGTGGCACAGGCGGCCATGACCTTCTTGCCGGTCGCACCCGATCCGGTGAACGCCAGCTTGTCGACCGCCGCCGTGCACAAGGCGTTGCCGGTGTCGCCGAGGCCCGTGACGACCTGCAGGACATCCCGGCCGTGCACCACCTGCGACATCGTGTGGGCGAGCCATTCGCCGACGCCGGGGGTGTATTCGCTGGGCTTGAAGACCACCGTGTTGCCGGCCGCCAGCGCGTACGCGATCGAGCCCATCGGGGTGAAGACCGGGTAGTTCCACGGCCCGATGACGCCGACGACGCCGAGCGGTTTGTACTCGACGCTGGACGCCTGGTTGGCCATCAGCAGCCCGGACTTGACCTTGTGCGGGCCGAGCACCTTCTCGGCGTGCTTGGCCGCCCAGGTGATGTGGTCGATCGCCAGGATGATCTCGAGCTGGGCGTCACCGTGCGGCTTGCCGGTCTCAAGGTGGGAGATGTCGGCGATCTCGGCGATGCGCCGCGTGATGACGCTGCGCCAGGTGAGGAGGAACTCGGCCCGCTCCTTGAACGTCAGGTTGCCCCACCAGTCGGCGGTCTCGCGGGCGCGGGCCACCGCGGCGTCGACATCGGTCTTGCTGGCGATGGGGTGGACGCCGACGACATCGCCGTTGGCGGGGTTGAGGGACTCGAATGTCGGGGTTGCTGGACCCGTGGCGGTGGGGGTCTCGATCGTGGCAGTCATCGGCTCTCCTTGATGAGGTCGGCGCACTTCTCGCCGATCATGATGGTGGGTGCGTTCGTGTTGCCTCGCGGGACGCGCGGCATGACCGACGCGTCGGCGACCCGCAGGCCGTCGACGCCGTTGACCTTGAGCTCTGCGTCGACGACGCTCCCTTCGACGGTGCCCATCGAGCACGTGCCGACCGGGTGATAGAGCGTCTGCGCGAGCCGGCGGATGGCCGAGTGGATCTCATCATCCGTCGGGTTCTTGGACTCCGGGATCCACGGCTCGGCGAGGAATCCGGCCATCGGCTGGTGACCGATGATGTCGATGATGCGGCGGTATCCCGCCACCGTGGCATCGAGATCGGACTGGTTGTCGAAGTACGCCGGATCGATGTCCGGGTGCCAGGTGGGGTCGGCCGATCGCAGCTTGATCTGACCCGAGCTCTCCACGCGTACGAGCGTCGCGGCCATGGTGACCGCCTTGCGTACGGGCTCGTGGATGCCGTTCTCGTAGAAGCCGGTCGGCGCGACGTGGACCTGCAGATCGGGGGCGACGAGCCCGTCACGGCTGGAGAAGAACCCTCCGGACTCGCCGACGTTGGAGACCAGCGGCCCGCGGCCCGCGGCCTTCCACTTCATCACATTGGTCAGGCTCAGGAACTCGGCCAGATCGCTGGTCTTCTGCGTGTAGTAGAGGACGCCGGAGGCGGGGTGGTCCTGGAGGTTCTGGCCAACGCCGGCGGAGTCGACCTTGACCTCGATGCCCATCTCGCGCAGGTGCGCACCCGGGCCGACGCCCGACAGCATCAGGGTCTGCGGGCTGTTGATCGCGCCACCTGATAACACGATCTCGGAGTTGGCGCGGACCGTGTGCGTCTCACCGCGCGACTCATACGTCACGCCGGTCGCCCGGCCGCCGTCGATCTCGATCCTGGTGACGAACGCTTCCATGCGCAGCGTCAGGTTGGAGCGGCTCAGCGCGGGACGGATGTAGGCATCGGCGACCGACCAGCGGCTGCCCTTCTTGCAGGTGACCTGATAGAGCCCCGCACCTTCCTGGGACTCGCCGTTGAAGTCATCGGTGCGCTTCATGCCCGAGGCGACGGCGGAGTCGACCCAGGCCTGGCTGAGCTCGTGCGTGTAGCGGCGGTCCTCGACGTTCAGCGGTCCGTCGTTGCCGTGGTACTGGTCGTGGATGCGCTGATTGCCTTCGGCCTTCTTGAAGTACGGGAGCACGTCTTCATAACCCCAGCCGGTGGCGCCGTACGCATCGCGCCACTCGTCGAAGTCGGCGCGGTTGCCGCGGATGTAGATCATCGCGTTCATCGAGGAGCAACCGCCGAGGCCACGCATCCGCGGCCAGGTCGTGCGCCGGCTGTTGAGCTGCTTCTGCTCCGACGTCTTGTAGTTCCAGTCCCACTTCGTCCGGAACAGCGCCGAGAACCCCGCCGGCATGTGGATCATGTCGTCATCGTCCGCGGGTCCGGCCTCGAGCAGCAGCACGCTGACGTGGGGATCCTCGCTCAGCCGGGCGGCGACGACTCCCCCGGCGCTGCCCGATCCGATGACGATGTAGTCGAAACTTTCCTCGGCCATGACTCCCTCTCGGTGGGCGCGGGTTCGGGCAGGGTATGTGATGCGCCTCACAAACCTACTGCCGGTATGACCATGACACAACGGGTGTCAGCGTTGTACCGCGGCGCGTACGGCCTCGTCGATCGCGGCGCTCAGCGCGGGTCGCCCGAAGCGGTCCACGGGCACTTCGAGCACACGGATCCCCTGCACCGGCTCGTCGAGGGCGGCCGCCAGCTCAGGCGTCGGCACGAGTTGGTGGGGTACGCCATATCCCTCGCAGAGGTCGGCAATGCTCGCGCCGGTCGGCGTCGCAAACACGCGCTCGAAGTTGCCCGCATACTCCGGGCCGCCCTGTTCGAGCGTCGCGAAGATGCTGCCGCCGTCGTCCGAGGCGACCACGACCGTCAGGTCGGGTCGCGGCTCATCGGGGCCGATCAGCAGGCCGTTGCTGCCGTGCAGAAACGTGAGGTCGCCGACGTACGCGATCGAGCGGCTGGACGTACGTGCCAGGGCGGCGCCGATCGCGCTCGAGAGCACGCCATCGATGCCGGCGAGGCCTCGGTTGGCGATGATCAGCCGGCGCTCGCCCACTGTGTAGGGGCGGGCGACCAGGTCGAGGTCGCGGATCGGGTTGGACGATCCGACGAAGAGCAGGCCTTCCGGTGGGACCGACGCGCTCACGGTCTTCGCGACGTCATACGGCGTGCCGGGGATCAGCTCGTCGATGGCGGCGGTCGCTGCCGCATCGGCCGCCTTCCACTCCTCCAGCCAGGCCGGATCGTCCGGTCCAGTGGCAGCGACTTCGTCGACGAGACGTACGTTCGGACCAGCCAACACCGGGAACGTGTCCTGCGCGCCGACGTGCACGATCTCGATGCCCGTACCGGCCAGCAGTCGAGTGATCGGTCGGGACAGGGTGGCATGGCCGAAGCTGATCACCCGTTCGATCTGAGGGGCCAGCGGCGAATGCCGGAGCAGGGGCCGGTACGCGATCAGCGCGTTCTCACCGTTGCGCGACCCGGAGCTCGGCTCCGCCAGCAACGGCCAGCCGGCCTCCTCGGCCAGGACCCGGGCCGGCTGCTTCGCGTCGTCGCCGGCGACCACAACCGTCGGCGGGCCAAGGGGAAGCGAGTAGGGGTCGGGTGCGAATCGGTCCGCGCTCATCGTCCAGTCCGGGTCACCCTGTGGCTCGAACCCCCAGTCGATCGGTTCGAGCAGTGGCTCGTCGAGCTCGAGATTCAGGTGCGCCGGCTGCCCGGGGTGATTGCCCACGACGTTGAGCAGCTCATCGACGTCGTCGCAGAACCGAGTGCCCGGAAAGAGCCCCCGCTGGTCGGTGGTCTGGTTCGCGCCAGTCCCCCGCAATCGGCTGGGCCGGTCCGCCGTGACGGCGAGCAGGTGGACCCCCGCGTGGCGCGCCTCGAGCATCGCCGGGTGCAGGTTGGCAACGGCGGTCCCCGACGTCGTCACGACTGGCACCAGCCGGTGGGAGGACTTCGACAGTCCCAGCGCCAGGAAACCTGCCTCTCGCTCATCGACGCGGACGTGGAGACGGATCGCGCCGGCTTCGTCAGCCGCGACGAGCGCGAGAGCCAATGGCCCCGATCGTGAGCCCGGGGCAAGGACAGCATCGCGGACGCCATAGATGATCAGGCTGTCGACGAGCCGTCGGGCGGTCGACACCGCCGTGCGATCGATCACGTCAGCACCGCCTGGACTTCGGCGAGCCGGGCCTGCCAGCGGGCGTCGGTCTCGTCGTCGGCGGCGACCCGGGCGTACGCGGCCTCGTCGAGCACCTGGCGACCGACCGGAAGGAAACCGTCGACCGGCACCAGCGGCGACGCGACGACATCGCCGGTCAGCAGGGACGTGGTGGCCAGCCCGCAGGCGTAGGGCAGCTCGGGAAGCGCGGCGGCCAGCGCCAGCCCGGCGGCGAGGCCGATCGACGACTCAACCGCGCTGGAGACGACGACGGGAAGGCCGATCTGCTCGGCGATTCGCAGGCAGGCGCTCACCCCGCCGAGCGGGGCTACCTTGAGGACCGCGATGTCGGCGGCCTCGAGCTCAACGACCCGCATGGGGTCGGCGGCGCGGCGGATCGACTCATCGGCGGCGATCGGTACGTCGACCCGACGGCGTACGGCGGCGAGATCCTCGACCGAGGCGCAGGGCTGTTCGACGTACTCGAGTCCGTGCGCGGCGATGTTGAGCGCGGCGATCGCACTGACCGCCCCGTCGACCGACCAGCCGCCGTTCGCATCGACGCGTACCTGTCCTTGCGGGCCAATGGCGTCGCGCACCGCTTCGACCCGCACGATGTCGTCGGCGATCGGCTGGCCTTTCTCGGCCACTTTGACCTTGGCGGTCCGGCAACCGCTGCGTCGTACGATCTCCGCCGCCTTGTCGGGGCCCACCGCAGGCACTGTGCAGTTGACCGGGATGCGGTCGCGCAACGGCTTGGGCCAGTCGTTGTCCGCCGAGTCGAGCGCGGCGGCCAACCAGGGCGCGCTCTCGCGGACGTCGTAGTCGAGGAACGGGCTGAACTCCGCCCACCCCGCGGGGCCTTCGACGAGCATCCCCTCGCGCCGGTCGATGCCGCGAAACCGCGTCGGCATCGCAATGGCGTACGTACGAAACTGCACGACTGGCAACTTACCCTCCGGTCCGTACGGTGGAGATATGAGCCGAATTGCCATCGTCGGGGGTCACGGCCAGATCGCCCGCCTCCTCATCCCCCTGCTCGCCGAAGCAGGCCACCAACCTGTCGCCCTCGTGCGCAATGCCGACTACGCGCCGGAGCTCGAGCGGCTGGGCGCCGAGGTCGGCATCCTGGACATCGAGCAGGACGACGCCGACGCGTTCGCCGAGTCCTTCGCTGGCGCGGACGCCGTCGTGTTCGCGGCGGGCGGAGGGCCCGACGGCAACATCGAGCGCAAGAAGACCGTCGATCTCGGCGGTTCGCTCAAGTCGATCGAAGGCGCCAAGACCGCCGGGGCCCGGCGGTTCGTCCAGATCTCCGCGATCGGCGTCGACGAACCAGTCACCGCCGACGCCGGCGACGTGTGGACCGCGTACGTCGAGGCGAAGCGTGACGCCGATGCAGCCCTGCGCGCGAGCGACCTCGACT
>JAWWPE010000165.1:0-2762 GCA_033850895.1 Nocardioidaceae bacterium
GGACGTTGAAGGGTGAGATGACACCCACGACGCCAGCGGGGACTCGTCTGGCCATCGAGAGTCGCGGCTCCTCGCTGGGCAGCAGCTCGCCGTACGGTCGCCCTGGCAGGCTGGCCGCCTCGTAGCACTCCTGCTCAGCGACGTGGACGGCGAACCCGGCCATGGGCGGGATCGCTCCGACCTCGCGGATGTTCCACCACGAGATCTCCTCGGCGTGCTCGGCGAACAATTGGGCCGCCCGGCGCAGGACGGCTGCGCGCTCCGGGTGGGGCCGTGCCGCCCAGCCACGTTGCGCCTCCGCAGCGCTTTCCGCGGCCGGCGCCAGGTCGGTGGGGTCTGCCAGCCCGATCTCACCGAGGATGTCCCCGGTCGCCGGCTCGACGACGTCCTTGACTCCGCCCGAGGCAGGCGACCACTCCCCGCCGAGGAACACTTTTGCCTGCCACAGGTCTCTGTCGAGGATCATGCGTGCACTCCGAACCGTGGTGGCGCGAGATCACCAACGGCGACATGCACGACCCGTTGGTGGGTGTAGAAGTCGATGCTGTGGGTCCC
This sequence comes from Nocardioidaceae bacterium, assembly GCA_033850895.1. Classification (GTDB taxonomy): domain Bacteria; phylum Actinomycetota; class Actinomycetes; order Propionibacteriales; family Nocardioidaceae; genus Aeromicrobium. The sequence continues at coordinate 556 of JAWWPE010000165.1, forward strand.
GCCTTCGTGCCCGAGCCCGCTGGCCTTGATCCCGCCGAAGGGGGTCCTCAGGTCGCGCACGTTGTGACTGTTGAGCCAGCACATGCCCGACTTGACGTCTGCGGCCACCCGGTGGCCCCGGCGCAGGTCACCGGTCCAGACGTAGGCCGCGAGCCCGTACTTCGTCGCGTTCGCGAGTCGGACGGCATCCGCCTCGTCATCGAAGGGCGTCACGCACACGACGGGTCCGAAGATCTCCTCTTGGAAGATCCGCATCGCCGGGGTGACGTCGGCGAACACGGTCGCTGCCAGGTAGTTGCCCTCGGGCAGATGCTCCGGCCGGGCACCGCCGGTGACCAGGCGTGCGCCCTCCTGAACGCCGATCCGCACGTAGTCGTTGACCCGTTCGTAGTGCTCGGCATGCACCAGTGCGCCCAGCTGGGTGCCCGCCTCCCCCGGAGGACCGACGACCACCTGCGACGCACGCTCGGCCAGTCGGGCGACGAAGTCGTCGTAGATCGACCGCTCGACGAGGATCCGGGTACCAGCGGTGCATCGCTCACCATTGAGGGAGAAGACACCGAAGACCGCTCCGTCCAGGGCCCGTTCCAGATCGGCGTCGGCGAAGACGATGCAGGGGGACTTGCCACCCAGCTCCATCGACAGACCCTTGAGGTGGTCGGCGCCGCTGCGCATGATGATCTGCCCGGTGGTCGTCTCACCGGTGAACGAGATGAGCGGCACGTCGGGATGAGCCACCAGCGCGGCGCCGGCTTCCTCACCTGTCCCGTGGACGATGTTGACGACCCCCGCGGGGAGACCGGCCGTCTCCATGATCTGTGGCAACAGGCTCGCGGACAGCGGAGTCCACTCGGCCGGCTTGAGGATCACGGCGCAGCCGGAGGCGAGGGCGGGCGCGAGCTTCCAGCTCTCGAGCATGAACGGGGTGTTCCACGGAGTGATGAGGCCGGCGACCCCGACCGGCTCACGCAGGGTGTAGTTCAGCTGGGACTGCCCCACGCGGTAGGCGTTCTCGCCGAGCCCGACCATGAGGTCGGCGAAGAATCGAAAGTTCTCCGCGGCACGATGCGCCTGCCCCCGGGCCTGGGAGATCGGCAACCCGGTGTCCCACGCCTCGAACAGCGCAATCTGCTCGTCGCGGGTCTCGATCTCGTCGGCGATGGCATGGAGGACTCGTGCGCGTTCCCGCGGAAGCATGCGCGGCCAGGGTCCGTCGCCGAAGGCGGTCGTCGCTGCGACGACGGCGGCCTCGATGTCGTCGGCGTCACCCGAGGCAACGTCTGCATAGGGCTGGTTCGACACCGGGTCGAGGTTGGCAAAGGTCCGGCCCGATCTGCTGGGCACGTGATGCCCGCCGATGTAGTGCAGGATCTCGGTCGGCAGGCCTTCAGGCACACCGACTCGAGCGGGATGGGTGACGGTCTCAGTCATCGGTTCTTCCTTCGGGTGCGGGCTGGAGCGGAGTGCCGGTCGCCGGGTCGAGCACGGACGCCGACGCGAGCAGGAGCTCGTCGATCCTCTTGACCGCGCTCGTCGTCGCGCCGAGAAGAGGTGGCCGCACGCGTGGCGAGGAGATTCGGCCCCATCTCGCGAGGACGTGCTTGGCCGGGGCCGGGTTGGTCTCGACGAACAGGAGATCGACGAGCGGGTGCACCGCATAGTGCAGGTCCAGTGCTGCCGACTGTTCGCCTCCTTCCCAGAGCTCGAACATCTCCGCGGACGGGCCGGGTGCGACGTTTGCCAGGGCGGTGATGAATCCTGCGCCCCCGAGTGCCAGCAAGGGCAGGCACAGCAGCTCGATCCCCGACCAGACCAGGAAGTCGCGTCCGCACAGGTGGATCACACGAGAGAAGTGCTCGAAGTCCTTGGTGGTCTCCTTGATCCCGACGAAGTTGGGCAGGTCCCGGCGAAGCGCAGCCACCGTCTCCGGTGTGATCTCCACCGCGGTCCGGGAAGGCACGTTGTAGCTGACGACCGGCAGGTCCGGGAACTCTCGGCAGATCGTCGCGTACCACTCGTACAACGCCTGCTGTGTGGGGCGCGCGTAGTACGGGGTGATCACCAAGGCGAGATCCGCGCCGAGATCCTGTGCGGCCGCCGTCAGCTCGAGGGTCTCGTCGAGCTTTGCCGTCCCGGTGCCGGCAAGGAACGGCACCGCACCCGCGACCTCGCTGGCGACGGTCGCCATCGCGGCGATGCGCTCGGCC
>JAWWPE010000185.1:0-3223 GCA_033850895.1 Nocardioidaceae bacterium
CCACCGCCAATGTCGCACTGATCCTGATCGACGCCCGGCACGGCGTCCTCGAGCAGACCCGCCGGCACGCGTTCCTGGCGACCCTGCTGGGCATCCCGCACCTCGTGCTCTGCGTCAACAAGATGGACCTCGTCGACTACTCAGAGGAGCGGTTTGAGGAGATCCGCGCGGAGTTCAGCGCCTTCGCCGCGAAGCTCGAGGTCACCGATCTGACATTCATCCCGGTGTCGGCCCTCAGCGGCGACAACGTGGTCACCGAGAGCGCCGCGATGCCGTGGTACCAGGGGCCGCCGCTGCTCGGCTACCTCGAGGACCTGCACGTGGCATCGGACCGCAACCTGATCGACGCCCGGATGCCGGTGCAGTACGTCATCCGGCCGCAGCAGAGCGACTTCCACGACTTCCGCGGCTATGCCGGCACGGTCGCCGGTGGTGTCTTCCGGCCGGGCGACGAGGTCGTCGTGCTGCCGTCCGGGTTCTCGAGCCGGATCACCAACGTATGGGGTCCTGGCGGCACCAAGCTGGACGACGCCTCGACCGGTCGGGCGGTGACGGTCGAGCTGGCCGACAACCTCGACATCAGCCGCGGCGACATGCTGTGCCGGCCCAACAACCGGCCAGTCAGCACGCAGGACGTCGACGCGATGATCTGCTGGATGGACAGCGACCTCACCTTGTCGGTCGACTCGACGTACACGATCCTGCACACCACGCGGCACACCCGGGCGTCGGTCAAGGAGCTGACCTACCGGCTCGACATCAACACGCTGCACCGGGCCGAGGACGAGACCACTCTCGGACTCAACGAGATCGGCCGGGCGCGGCTCCGCACCCAGAAGCCGCTGCACTTCGACCCCTATCACCGCAATCGCGACACCGGCAGCTTCATCCTGATCGACGAGGCCACCAACGCCACCGTCGCGGCCGGCATCATCCTCGGCGCCGGCCAGCAGAGCTCGAACATCGTCTGGCACAGCGGCGCGGTGACCCGCGAGCAGCGCGGCACCTCGGGCATGACGCTGTGGGTCACCGGCCTGTCCGGTTCGGGCAAGTCGAGCGTGGCGGTCGAGGTCGAGCGCCGTCTGGTCGCGGCGGGCCAACCGGCATACATTCTCGACGGCGACAACCTCCGTCACGGACTCAACTCGACGCTCGGCTTCAGCCCGGAGGACCGCACGGAGAACGTACGCCGGGTGGCCGAGGTCGCCAAGCTGATGGCCGATGCCGGGGTCGTCGCGATCGTCTCGCTGGTCAGTCCGTACCGCGCGGACCGTGACGCGGCGCGGGCGATCCACGAGGAGGCCGGCCTGCCGTTCCTCGAGATCTTCATGGACACGCCGATCGAGATGGCCGAGGCCCGTGACTCCAAGGGGCTCTATGCGAAGGCGCGGGCCGGCGAGATCACCGACTTCACCGGAGTCACGTCACCGTACGAGGCCCCGCTGCGTCCCGAGCTGCAGCTCCGGCCGAGCGATGGCGACATCGGGGCGCTGGCGCAGCTGATCATCGATCGCGCCGGACAGCGCTAGAAGGTCTAGAAGCCGCCGACGAACGGCAGGGTCAACGTGCAGGTGAGCGGCTTGGGATGAGCCGGATCCAGCGTGTTGAGGACGTAGAGACTCGCGTTGCGGTCGGCGGCGATCTCGAAGTGCTCGGTGTAGTCGAGCTTGCAGTGGTCCTGCAGGACGATGTTGGTCATGCCGGGCTCGATGCCGCTCGTATAGGGCCGCACCAGCTCGTCGTACTTCGTCACGATGTTGACGTAGTTGACGCCTGGCACGGCGGCGCCGCCGGCACGGATCTGCTGCATGAACGTCGAGGTGGGGTCGAACTCTCCGCAGGCCGCGCACACGGGGACGTTGGTGGGGTCGATGCCGAGCAGCTTGGCGACGTTCGCCGGGACGAACTCCGTGCCGTGCCAGAGCGACGCCAGCGAGATGTAGTTGTGCACCTTCGAAGCGCCGCCGAGGAACTTGAGGTAGTAGTCCGGCATGAGCGTGCCCTGCGAGTGCCCGACGATGTCGATCTGGCCGGCGCCGGTGGCGGTGAGGACGCGGTTGGCGAAGTCGCGCAGCTGCTCCGCGCTGGTGCGCATGCTGCCGAAGCCGCCGAGCGCGCTGACCGGATAGGGTCCGGCGAGGGCGCCGTACGTCAGGGCGAACACGCAGTAGCCGTTGTTCTTCAGCAGCGGGCCGTATGTCTGCCAGTTCGTCGCCTGGTTGCCGAACGTCCCGTGCACGAGCACGACCGGGCGGGGATGCGCGGCGCCGGGCTTGCACGACCAGTCATTGGTGCCCGGGGCGTTCGCGTTCGGCGCTCCGCCGAGGATGGCCGCGGGCAGGAAGTCGTACGGCACCGGCAGCGGTTTGCTGGCTGCCGTCGCGGGCGAGCCGCTGAGGACCACGGCGACGAGGAGCGTGGCAAGGGCGAGGATGCGGCGCATTCTGACTCCGATGAGAGCGGTTCTGACGAGTGCAACGAGCCGGAGCCCGGAACGTGACGTGCTAGCGGTTGAGGTAGCCGCCGGTGCGGGTGAGGGCCGCTGCCGCGTCGGTGACGACCCGGTCGATCAGCTCCTCGCAGGTCGGCAGGTCGTTGATCACGCCGACCACCTGGCCGGAGGCGAGCACGCCGGCGGTGGCGTCACCGTCGACCAGCCCGGCCTTCAGCATCATCGGGGTGTTGGCGGCGAGTGCCAGCTGGCCGAGGGTGCGGCCCTGTTCCTTGCGCATCGAGCGCCCGTCGACGGCGAGCTGCTTCCAGCTCATCCCGGCCATCTTCTTGAACTCCAGCGTGCGTCGGGCGGTCGGGATCAGGCGGCGTACGCCCGAGCTGGCCTCGACGTCCTCGACAAGATCGGTGCGGAGCATCCGGTGCGGCATGCCGTCGACCTTCTTGGTGACGACGGTGTCGTCGAGCCCGGCGGCGAGGTAGCGCTGCTTCACCGCGTCCGGCACCCGGCTGTCGGCGGTGAGCAGGAATCTGGTGCCCATACCTACGCCGGCGGCACCGTACGCCAGTGCAGCAGCCAGGCCACGGCCGTCGAAGAAGCCACCCGCGGCGATCACCGGGATGTCGACCGCGTCGAGGACGGTGGGGAGCAGCAAGGTGGTGGGTACCGAGCCGGTGTGGCCGCCACCCTCGCCGCCCTGGATCATCACCGCATCGGCACCCCACGAGGCAACCTTCACCGCGTGCTTCGGCAGGCCGACGCTGGGGATGA
>JAWWPE010000292.1:0-4373 GCA_033850895.1 Nocardioidaceae bacterium
GCGTTGATGCAGCAGTCGACCTCGCCGGACCAGTAGGGCAGGTCGTTGTAGTCCCAGCGGCTGTTGGCGGCGAGCTTCTGGGCCGTGCCGTCGAGAGCTGCGGCGTCGAGACCCCAGTCGCGCAGGGTGTTGAGCGTCCACGTCGTCGCGGTCCACGGCTGGCCATCGCCGTCTGCCGGATCGGGGTTCTCGAAGTCCTGATCGTGCGGGAAGTACGAACCGCCGGCCCACTGGCCGTCGGGATCCTGGTGCGCGAGGAGCTGGGCGCCGTAGCCCTCCGTTGCGATCCGTGCTCGGGTGGCGGTCCAGACGTCCGGCGGCGAGCCGGCCAGATCGCGCTCGACCTGCCAACGCAGGGCCGGATCGGTGTCGAGCAGCCAGTCGAGGAGCCGCGCTTGCAGTGCCATGCCTCGGACGCTACTGAATGCCGGTGACAACGGACTCCACCCGTTGCGGTCAGTGGCCGCGCGGCGCGCCGATCAGCCGTTCGAGAAGCCGCGGGTCGCTGGGCCAGGCCTCGAGCAACAGCTCCCGAGGCACCCGGCGAGCGGCGAACCGGATGAGGATGATCACCGCGATCACGTCGTCGAATGGGCCGATCACCGGAATGAACTCGGGGATCAGGTCGATCGGTGAAACGACCCAGGCGATCGCCACGAGGAGGGCGATCTTCGCCGGCCGCGGCACGTCGGGGTGTCGGCGCAGTGCTCGTGCCGTGGCCACGCAGGAAGGAATGAACTCTGCGACCTGGCGCGCGAGACCGGGCGGCAGACGTTTGGCGACCACCGCGAGCAGCAGCCAGCAGGCAGCCCAGGACGCAAGCACCGCGGCGGCGACGATCAGCAGGCTCCGCACTCGCGAATCCTAGGCCGGACCAGGCGATCGGTCCGCCGCCACGCTCATCCGGAGAACGGCCTGGCCTCGCGCAGCGACTTGTTGGCGCTCACGGCCAGCAGCACCGCGAGTCCGGCCGCCGACACCGTGACCGCGAACGCGGCGGTGTGTCCGTGCTCGTCGGCGAGCCGGCCGGCGATCGAGGCCCCGGCGGCATAGCCGACTCCGGTCGCCCCGGCCAGCAGCGTCATCGCGGTGCCGACCCGATGCAGCGGCACGAGAATTCCGGCGAGGGCGAAGTTGCTGATCATGTACGGCGCCACTGCGAAACCCAGCAGACCGATGACACCCACCAGCGCGGGCACCGTGTCGACCAGCAGCAGAGGAGACGAGAGCACCAGGAGCCCGAGTGCGGCGACCAGCATCCGGGTTGCGTACAGGATGCGCTCGGGCAGCGCGGTGATCGCCAGACCGGCGATGACGCTGCCGATGCCGAGAGTGGCGTGGATCAGCCCGGCGAGACCAGCATGCCCCTCGGCGGTCGCCAGCACGGTGCTGCCGGTCTGCACGCTACCGAACACCATGCCGATGCAGAACTGGGCGAGCACGAGCACCGCGAACACCACGGTCCACAACGCTCCGGAGCCGGCACCGCCCGGGGTCGAGCTCTTCGCCACCAACTCCGACGTGGGATGGATCGCGAACCACGAACCGAACACCGCCAGCAACACCGCGGCCGCCAGCAGGGCACCGGCCGGCTCGGCGAGCAGCGCGAGGACGCCGATCGTCGCCGGCCCCAGCACGAAGGACGCCTCGTCGGCCGCGCCCTCGTAGGAGAAGGCGGCGTCGACGAGCCGGCGCTGATCGCCTTCGTCACGGGTGATCGGGCGCCAGCGCACCCTGGCCAGCGGACCGACCTGGGGCATCGCGAAGCCGGCGACCGCGGAGGCCGCGAAGATCAGCGGTTCGGGCGCATCGAGGTGGACGACCAGCACGATGCCGGCGAGACCGACCGCACCGACCAGTGACTGCACGAGCACGACAGGGCGCTGACCGATCCGGTCCGCGAGAGCTCCGGCAAGCGGCGATCCGACGGCGTTGGCGACGGCCAGCACGCCCGCGGCGGCACCGCCGAGACCGTACCGACCGGTCGACGTGCTCACCAGGACGAGGACCCCGAGCTGGCTCATGGCAAGCGGGATCCGCCCGAGGAAGGCTACGACGATGTAGGCGGGCCCAACGATCCGCAACAGAGCGCGGTAGGAGGCAATTGCTGACACAGCCCGCGCAGTCTATCCACCGCGTGGGATGCCGCCGATAGGGTCGACTCATGCCGTTGACCCGAGCGAGGATCTCGACGTTCGGGTTCTTCGCCCTCAACGGATTCCTGCTCGGTATGTGGGTCGTGCACATCCCCGAGATCCTCGACCGCACCGGCACCAGCACGGTCACGCTCGGCTATCTGTTGCTGCTGATGGGCGGCACCGCCCTCGTCGGCATGCAGGTCGGCGGCCGGGTCATCGACCGACTCGGCAGCCGCACGGTCACCGTTGCCGCCGGCCTCAGCCTGAGCGTCCTGCTCATCGGGCCGGCACTCGCCACCAACGTCACCGGACTCGCCGTCGCGCTGGGTCTGCTCGGCGCCGCCAACGGCATCATCGACGTCGCCCAGAACGCGCAAGCGGTGGAGGTCGAGCGGGCCTACGGTCGCCCGATCATCAGCGCGTTCCACGCTTTCTTCTCGCTCGGCGGCCTGCTCGCCTCCCTGGTCGGCGGGGCGCTGATCGCCCTGGACGTCGACGTCCGGCTCGCGCTCGGCGGCGCCGGACTCGCCGGCATCGTCCTCGCCCTTGCAGCTCGTCCGGGGCTAATGCGGTCGTCGATCGCCCCACCGCCGCCGACCGAGACGTCGAGGGCGCCCTGGACGACCCGGGTGATCATCCTGGCTGCACTCGCCTTCGTGCTGCTGCTGTCCGAAGGCGTGGCCTACGACTGGAGCACCGTCCACCTGCACAACTCGCTGCATGCCAGCAAGGCAGTCGCGGCGTATGCGTTCGGCTCGTTCTCGGTCATGATGACGCTGGTTCGGCTGCTCGCCGACCGGGTCGTCGCGCGGATCGGCGCCGCGGCGTACGTCCAGCGTGCCGCAATCGTCGGCGCGGTCGGACTGCTCGGGGCGTCCCTCGCCCCCAACGCCGTCACGGCGATCATCGCCTGGGGCGTGTTCGGCATCGGCCTGGCCGGCTGCGTCCCGCAGTTCTTCAGCGCAGCCGGCAACATCGACCCGGCAGTGTCGGGCACCTATCTCGCACGGGTCACCGGCACCGGTTATCTCGGACTGCTCGCCGGCCCGGCGATCATCGGCATCCTGACCCATTGGGTCCCGCTGACCACGGCGTTCGCCGTACCGATCGTGGGTTGCGTCGCTGCCGGTCTGCTCGCGCCCCGAGCGCTGAGGCCCGCCCTATGAGGCCGCTCCCCGAGCTGATGGCCGCCGACTGGGCCGAGGCGCTCGAGCCGGTCGCCGGTGACATCGAACGCCTGGGCCAGTTCCTTCGCGAGGAGATCGCCGCCGGACGTCCATACCTTCCGGCCGGCGACAACATCCTGCGCGCCTTCGCCGAGCCCATGTCGGACGTACGAGTGCTGATCACCGGCCAGGACCCCTATCCCACCCCCGGGCACCCCGTCGGCCTGTCCTTCTCGGTCGCTCCGGACGTACGCCCGTTGCCGCGAAGCCTCACCAACATGTACGCCGAGCTGCAGGCCGATCTCGGCATCGCGCCCGCGACGTCCGGAGACCTCACCCCGTGGGCGAAGCAGGGCGTGCTCCTGCTCAACCGCGTGCTGACCGTACGTCCCGGAGCCCCGGCGAGCCATCGCGGCAAGGGCTGGGAAGCGGTGACCGAGCAGGCGATCCGCTCGCTGGTCGCCCGCGACCTACCGCTCGTCGCGATCCTGTGGGGTCGTGACGCCCAAGGACTCAAGCCGATGCTCGGGGCGACTCCGACGATCGAATCGGCGCATCCGAGCCCACTGTCGGCGTCGCGCGGCTTCTTCGGATCGCGGCCGTTCAGCCGGGCCAATGAGCTGCTCGTGGCGCAGGGCGCGGAGCCGGTGCGTTGGGACCTAACCCCGCTAGGCTGAGCGCGTGGCTGACAAGGACCAGATACGCGATCGCGCCGTCGTGCTCGACGAGGCAATCGGCGGCATGCAGCGCTGGGGTCTGCGCATCATCGTGATCGTCGCCGCCGGGTGGGTCATCGGCTGGGGCATCGGTCAGATCTGGGTCGTGCTCTTCCCGGTCTCGCTGGCCCTCATCGTGACGACGGTCCTCGGGCCGCCGGCTGCCTGGCTGCGCTCAAAGGGCTGGCCCGCAGGCGTTGCCGCCGCCGTCATCGTGCTCGGCTTCATCAGCGTGATCGTGGGCATCATCGCGATCCTCACCCCGCAGGTCGCCGGTCAGGCGGGTGAGGTCGCCTCCGGGGCGTCCGACGGCCTGCAGAAGGTACGCGACTGGTTGACCGGCGAGCCGCTCA
>JAWWPE010000295.1:0-7573 GCA_033850895.1 Nocardioidaceae bacterium
GGGGGACGTCACCGAACGCGCGACCCTCTAGGCGGACGTACGCCCACTTGCGGTCATCGAGCCACTGGACGTAGTCCGACGGGCCGATGTGGACGTTCTTGGCACCGAGCTCGTGGTCGATGTTGGATGTCACGGCCTGGGTCTTCGAGATCTTCTTGGACTCGAGACGGTCACGCTCGAGCATGTTCTTGAAGTCCATGTTGCCGCCGACGTTGAGCTGGTACGTGCGGTCGAGCACGACGCCACGGTCCTGGAACAGCTTCGCCATGACGCGGTGCGTGATGGTGGCGCCGACCTGGCTCTTGATGTCGTCACCGATGATCGCGACGCCGGCGTCCTCGAACTTCTTGGCCCAGACCGGGTCAGAGGCGATGAAGACGGGCAGCGCGTTGACGAAGGCGACCTTCGCGTCGATGGCGCACTGCGCGTAGAACTTGTCGGCCTCTTCCGAACCCACCGGGAGGTAGGAGACGATGACGTCGGCCTTGGTGTCCTTGAGGACCTGGACGACGTCGACCGCCGGGGCGTCCGACTCCTCGATCGTCTCGCGGTAGTACTTGCCGAGACCGTCGAGCGTGTTGCCCTTCTGGACGATGACACCGGTCGGCGCAACGTCAGCGATCTTGATGGTGTTGTTCTCGCTGGCCTGCGTGGCGTCGGAGAGGTCGAAGCCGACCTTCTTGGCGTCGACGTCGAACGCTGCGACGAACTCGATGTCCTTGACGTGGTACTCACCGAACATGACGTGCATCAGCCCGGGGACGGAGCCCTCGGGATCAGCGTTCTTGTAGTACTCGACGCCTTGGATCAGCGACGTGGCGCAGTTGCCCACACCCACAATTGCTACGCGTACCGAACCCATGGGTTCTCCTCCATTAGTGGTGTTCATAACTTCTTTGGACGTGTTGGTGTCTTGCCCTTGGTCTTGGGCGAGATGGTCTCTGTCTCGACGTCATAGCCGCCGGAACGTTCGCGGTCGATCAGCTCGGTCAGCCAGGTCACTTCGCGTTCGACCGACTCGAGCCCGTGCTTCTGCAGCTCCAACGTGTAGGCGTCGACCCGCTCACGCTTGCGCTGACCTGCCGCGCGTACGTTCTCGAGTCGCTCCTCCAGTCGGCTGCGACGTCCCTCGAGGATGCGAACCCTCGTCGGCGAGTCGGTGCGCGCGAAGAATGCGAACCGGACGCCGAACGTCTCGTCGTCCCATGTCGCCGGCCCGGACTCCTCCAGTGCCTGCGCGAAGAACTCCTTGCCCTCCGCCGTCAGGCGGTAGACGATGCGGCCACGACGGCTGCGCCCTGCCGGGTCCGCGGTCTCGTCGGCCACGATGTAGCCGGACTTGCCGAGGGCCTTGAGGCAGGGATAGAGCGTGCCGTATGACAGGACGCGACCCCAGCCGAGCAGGGCGTTGACCTGCTTGCGCAGCTCGTAGCCATGCATCGGGGCATCGTGGAGCAGTCCAAGGACCGCCACCTCGAGTGCCGCGCCGCGTCGAGTCATTCCCGCCCGTCCTGACAAAGTTGTTGATTTGTTATATCGGGACGATACATCGTTCCGTCACGTATGCCTAGTCGGCTCCTGGGGTGACCCTCGACACCCGAGCCTGTCCCGATTACGCATCTCTCAGGTACGTTCGGCACACTTGGTCGATGACGGAGCCGTTCCTGGGCTCCCGACGGGAGTAGACGGACACTTGGCAGCACAGCGCAAGCGGGCCAGCACGAGGCCCGGGACGAGAGCCAGCACCACGGGCGGCACGGCTGCTGGTGACGGCAAGTTCAAGGCTTTCCTGCACAAGATCGGCGGACGTGGGCCGTGGTGGCAGCAGACCCTTCGGTGGTTCGCGGTGCTCAGCGTCTCGGGCATCGTCGGCCTCGCCCTGCTGTTCTTCATCCTCTACAAGACGATCGACATTCCCACGGCCAACGCCGCGTTCAAGGAACAGACCACGAACGTCTACTACTCCGACGGCAAGCACAAGCTCGGCTCGTTCGCGCGCCAGGACCGTGAGAGCGTCCCGCTCTCACAGATCCCCGCCTCGATGCAGGCCGCCGTGATCGCCGCCGAGGACCGCACGTTCTATACGAACAAGGGCATCGACATCAAGGGCATCATCCGGGCCGCCCGGAGCAATGCGACGAGTGGCTCGATCCAGAGCGGCGGCTCGACGATCACCCAGCAGTACGTCAAGATCCTCTACCTCAACCAGGAGCGCTCCTACTCGCGCAAGCTCAAAGAAGCGATCCTGTCGATCAAGATCCACAACCAGCAGAGCAAGAAGCAGATCCTGGCGGGCTATCTCAACACGATCTACTTCGGCAATCTGTCCTATGGCGTCGAGGTGGCCTCCCAGACGTACTTCAACAAGTCGTCCTCCGATCTCAACTACGCGCAGTCCGCCCTCCTCGCGACGATCGTCAACAGCCCGTCCTACTACGATCCGTACGCCGAAGGTGCGGCCGCTCGCATCCAGCCGCGCCTCAACTACGTCCTGGACGGCATGGTCAAGTCAGGTGCGATCACCGCCGCGCAGGCTGCGAAGTTCCACGACAAGATCCCCACCGTGGCGAAGAAGCGTGACATCAACCGCTTCAGTGGTTCGAAGGGATATCTCCTGCAACTGGTGCGGGAGCAGATGGAAGCCAAGACCGGTCGCGGGCTCTCCTTCGACCCGGAGGTCGTCGAAGGTGGTGGCCTGAAGATCATCACGACGTTCGACTACAAGAAGCAGAAGGAAGCAGTCGCGGCGATCAAGGCCCACCGTCCCTCCGGTCACAAGGAGCTGCACCAGTCGTTGGTCTCGATCAAGCCTGGCGACGGCGCCGTCGAGGCGATGTATGCCGGCCGCGACTACCTCAAGAATCAGGTCAACTGGGCGACCAACGGCACCCAGCCCGGCTCGTCGTTCAAGGCGTTTGCCGTGGTGGCCGCGCTGGAGAACGGTTACAGCCTGAAGACCAAGCTCAACGGTTCCTCGCCGCTGTTCATCAACGGCAAGCAGGTCACCGAGAACGAGGGCGACAGCGGCGGTCAGTCATTCGGCCCCGTTCCGCTGAGCAAGGCCACCGAGAAGTCGATCAACACCGCGTTCGTCGACCTGGTCCACCAGATGCCGGACGGCCCGACCAAGACGCTCGATGCTGCGATCGACGCCGGCGTGCCGAAGACGGTCATCGACAAGATCAAGGATCAGCCGGACGGGGCACCGCTGGTCACGCCGCTGGGCTATTTCCCGGTGGCACCGGTCGACATGGCCAACGCCTACGCGACACTCGCTGCCGGCGGCAAGCGGGCTGACTGGTACATCATCGACAAGGTCACCCAGAACGGCAAGACGCTGCACCAGCACAAGGTCACGACGAAGCGGACCATCCCGTCGGACGTGGTCGCGGACACGGTTTCGGCGATGCAGGGCGTGGTCCGCACGGGCACCGGCACGAAGGCTCGTACGATCTGTCCCACCGCGGGCAAGACCGGCACGGCGACCGCCGGCCCGAAGGACGACCAGCACGTGTCGTCCTCGTGGTTCGTGGGTTACACGCCCAAGCTGGCGACGGCCGTGATGTACAACCGCGGCAAGTACGGCAACGGTGACCTCGAGGGCTATCTGGTTCCGACGTTCTTCGGCGGTTACGTCCCGGCGATGACGTTCCAGACCTACATGAACTCGGCGCTGGCAGGCACCGAGTGCGGGACGTTCCCGCCGCCGGCCAACATCAAGTCCAAGAAGGGCACGACGTTCAAGCCGCCTGCGCCCAAGTGCGGATCGAACCAGATCCTCAACGGTGCCAAGACGAAGTGCATCCAGAAGCCGCCGCCGAACTGCAAGTCCAACGAGCAGCTCAACTCCAGCAAGACGGCGTGCGTCCCGAAACCAGTGACCTGCACCGCTCCGAAGGTCAGGGACCCGAAGACCAACACGTGTGTGGATCCGACTCCGCCCAATCCGCAGTCGAGCCAGCAAGCTTGCGAGGATGCGGGTGGACAATGGGATCCCAATGGCTTCCCGAAGAAGTGCACGGGCCTGCCGCCCGGCAACGGGGGCTGGGTGTTCCTGGTGCCGTTCGCTGGGCTGATCGGTCTGCGACGTCCCGAGGACGACGAGTCGGACGAGAGCCAGCTGACCTAGTCGAGAGTGACGGCGTCGAACGTGGCGGTGGTGAATCGCACCGCTGCGTCGACGGTGTCGCCGACCTCGGGCGCATGTGCGTGGGCCGGCAGGAAGATCATGCTGGCCTGCATGTGCGGGGGTTCGGCGAACCAGCGCTGCTTGCCGTCGATCGTGAACGGCGACAGCGCGAAGCCGGCCGCCTCGAGCCCGCCCCTGGCCAGGGACTTGCCGCGTTGGCGGGCCCCGGTCGTGGCCTTCGGTGCCTCGAGCCCGATGCCGTGGCTGGTGCCGCCGGCGACGATCAGCAGATAGCCGTCCCGCGGCACCGGACGCTGGCGATAGCCGACGCGTTCGCCTCGCGCGACCTGGTGCCGGTCGAGGACCGTGGCGCGTACGGACAACGCTCCGAGATCGCCGAGCCACAGGGACGTGCCGATACGGGGACGTATGTCGAGCAGCGGTCGACGTTCGCGGAGCGCTGCGAGCTCTGCCGGAGTGAGGTGCGAGACGTACAACGTCGTGGTCTCGACCTGGGAGGCGGCGAGGGCTGCCGCCCAGCTCTCGGCTTCGCCTAGGTTGCCGCCGGTCATCGGGAGGTGGATCGCGAACCCCTCGACCTGCAGCTCGCCGAGCCCGGCGACCGCGGCGGCGAGCTCGTGCCGGTCGAGGCCGTGCCGCGCCATCGACGTCTCGCCCTCGATGACCACGCGGATCGTGCCACCGAGCGCGGCCAGTGCGGCGACGTCCTCGACCCGGCCGAGTGTGTGGATGACCCGCTCGTCGAGGACGACGTCGGTGGTGAACGGCCGCCATGGGGTCAGGACCATGACATCGCCGTCGAAGGCGGCCAGCGCACCTGGCACCTCGGCGTACGTGCCGACGGCGATCATGCCGACCCCGAGAGACTGTGCTTCGGCGGCCAGCAGGTCGCGGCCGAGTCCGTACCCATTGCCCTTGATGACCGGGACGATGCCAGGGGTCGCGTCGACGACCGCACGGAGTGCCCGACGCCAGCGATCGGCGTCGACGTGCAGCTCGAACGCCATCGTCAACGTCTCCTCATGTATTGGGTGAAGCCGAGGTAGAGGGCGCGGTTGAGCGGGAGGTCCCACTCGCCGAGATACTCGACCGCCTCGCCGCCGGTGCCGACCTTGAACTGGATGAGTCCCACGTGCGAGTCGTCGGGGTCGAGGGTCTCGGTGATGCCGCGCATGTCGTAGATCGTGGCACCTGCCGCCAACGCATCGCGGATCATCTGCCACTGGATCGCATTGGAGCCCCGGACCTCACGCTTGGCCGTCGTGGAGGCGCCGTACGAGTACCAGGCGTGCTCGCCGACCCGGACCATCGTGGTGGCGGCGACGAGATCGCCTTCGTGGTGGGCGAGGTAGAGCACGAGGCGATCAGGTTCCTCGGCGGTGAGGGCGTCCCACATACGTTCGAAGTACGACAAGGGCCGCGGGGTGAAGTGGTCGCGCTCGGCGGTCTCGGCGTAGATCCGGTGGAAGGCGGAGAGGTCGTCGCGGGTGCCGACGGTGACCTCGACGCCGAGCTTGGTGGCCTTCTTGATGTTGCGGCGCCACTGCTGGTTCATGCCGGCGAGGATGTCGTCCTCGGTGCGTCCGGCCAGCGGGATCTGGAAGTTGAACTTCGGCTGGCCGGCGGAGAATCCGCCCTCGGTGGCGAGCTCCTTCCAGCCGAGCTTGGTCAACGAGTCGCGGAGCGCGAGTGCCGCGTCGTCGCTGACATCGGCGGGCACTTCGGAGAGGGAGGTGAGCACGGGGTCGGCGATGGCTGCCTTGATCGTCGCGGCATTCCACCGCCGGACCACGACGGGCGGACCCATACGTATGCCGAACGCGCCCCGGCCCTTGAGGTACGCGGCAAGCGGGGTCAGCCAGTCCGCGATCGGACCGTCGTGCCAGTCGATGTCCGGTCCCTCGGGGAGGTAGGCCAGAAAGCGCTGGAGCTTGGGGAGCTGGCGATAGAGCACCAGCGCGGCGCCGCGGAGGGTGTCACCGTCGTACCAGCCGATCGACTCGCCACGCCACTCGTTCTTGACCGTGGCCCACGCCGGAGTCTGCAAGAAGCTGACCGAGCTGCGGCTGCGGATGAACGACAGGTGTTCCGTCGCACTGATTGACCGGACACTGAGGGGCCCGGAGCGGGAGGCTGACGTCACCACCCCACGCTACCAACGCCTGACCGACTAGCCTGACCTGCCGAGGAGGCCGCCACCGTGGAGACTTACGCCGCAACCGTGCTGGGCCGCCGGGTGCTGTCGGCACACTTCGTACGCGTGACGCTCGGCGGGCTCGACGGGTTCGTCTCCACGGGTGTCCCCGACGAGTACGTCCAGATCTTCATCGCCGTCGCGGGTGCGGAGGCGGCCGGCCGCATCTACTCGGTGTCGGACCACCGCGCGGGCGAGATCGACGTCGACGTCGCGCTGCACGACGACAGTGTGGGATCGAGCTGGGCGATGACGTGCCGACCCGGCGACCCGGTCGGCGTCACCGCGCCTCACGGCATGTACGCCGCGCCGAGCGGCGTGGCGCAACAGCTGCTGGTCGCCGACATCACCGGGCTGCCGGCAGCTGCGCGCATACTCCGCGAGCTGACTGCCGGGCAGCGGGCCCAGGTCGTGATCGTGCTGACCGACCGCGACGACGAGATCGCGCTGCCGAGCGGCGGCACGGTCGAGGTGACCTGGCAGGTCGTCGACCGTCCGACCGAGATCTCCGGGGCGCTGACCACTGCGGTCACCTCGCGGCAGCTCGCCGATCAGTACGTGTGGTTGGCCGGGGAGGCCAGCGCGAGCCGGGCCGTACGCCGCCACCTGCGCCGCGAGCTCGGCTGGCCGCAATCTGCGTTCTGCACGTGTGGCTACTGGCAGGTCGACGCGGCGGCCAAGAGTCGCCGCTACGCCGAGGTCGCCGACACCGTGACGGAGCAGGCGGCCGCGGCGCGCGAGGAGTACGTCGACGACGAAGGCGCCTACCTCGACGCCCTCGACGACATCTTCGAAGACCTCGGCCTCTAGTCGATCGCTCACCACTCGCTCGCCAGGGAGCGGAGCGACCGTGAGCCGAAGGCGAGGCGTCAGTAGTTCACTCCCAGAGGCGGGTGTCGTCCTCGACCTTCACGCCCGGACCGTCACGGACCAGGATCCGCTTCTTGCCGTGGGTCCAACCGTGAACCTTCTTCTCGCGCCAATAGGCGTCGGCGATGCGTTCGTACTCCTCGTAGTAGACCAAACGGACCGGGAGTCGGCGCTTGGTGTACGCCGCACCCTCACCGGCTCTGTGTTGACGAAGCCGCGCTCTGACGTCCCAGGTGCTACCTGTGTAGTAGGTGCGGTCAGCGCAGAGCAGGACGTACATGAACGGCATGGCCGATTGTCCGCAGGCGCGCTCAGCCGGGTCCACCAGGTTTCCACAGGTCGCAGGGTCAACTCGCTAC
>JAWWPE010000313.1:0-3412 GCA_033850895.1 Nocardioidaceae bacterium
AGTCGCTGCCCGCCAAGCCCGTCGACGTGTCGCTCGACGGCACCAAGGTCCAGGTCGTGTGCGGCAGCGCCCGGTTCACGTTGCAGACGATGCCCGTCGAGGAATACCCGCAGCTCCCGGAGATGCCGACCGCCTCGGGCACGGTCAAGGCCGACGACTTCGCGACAGCCGTGGCCCAGGCAAGTGCGGCAGCCGGCCGTGACGAGATGCTCCCGCTGTTGACCGGCGTACGCCTTGAGCTCGAGGGATCCACGATCTCGCTGATGGCGACCGACCGGTTCCGGGCCAGCCTGCGTGACCTGCAGTGGTATCCCGAGAAGGCCGACCTCTCAGCCCAGGCCTTGGTGCCCGCCCGGGTGCTCGGTGAGACGGCACGAGCACTGACCGCGGGCGGCGACGTCACGATCGCGGTGTCGTCGGGCGATGCCGGAGACGGCCTCATCGGCTTCGAGGGTGTCGTCGGCAACGGCACCCGCCGCACGACGACCCGCCTCCTCGAAGGTGATTTCCCGCGCGTACGCCAGCTGTTCCAGGCCGCGCCGGAGACTGTCGCGTACGTCGAGACACACTCCTTCGTCGACTCGGTCAAACGTGTGGCGTTGGTGGCCGAGCGCAATACCCCCGTACGCCTGAGCTTTTCCGAGGGTCAGCTGCTCCTCGAGGCCGGCAGCGGCGACGAGGCACAGGCGTCGGAGTCACTCGAAGCGACGATCACCGGCCCGGACATCTCGATCGGCTTCAACCCGACCTACCTGCTCGAGGGCCTGGCGGTGATGTCTGATCCGGTCGTCCACCTGTCCTTCACCCAGCACACCAAGCCTGCGGCCATATCCGGGGTACACGAGATCGGTGCCGACCCCGACGTCGCGTTCCGCTACTTGATCATGCCCGTACGTTTGCAGAACTGAACTCAGGAGGGGGCCCCGGCATGGACATCGGACTCGTCGGTCTCGGCAAGATGGGTGGCAACATGCGCACCCGCCTGCGCAATGCGGGCATCACGGTGGTCGGTTACGACCGCAACCCCGACGTCTCGGACGTCAAGTCCCTGGCCCAGATGGTCAAGAAGCTGCCGTCGCCGAGGGTCGTGTGGGTCATGGTGCCCGCGGGCGACATCACCCGTTCGACGGTCGAGAAGCTCATCGAGCTGCTGGACGAGGGTGACGTCATCGTGGACGGTGGCAACTCGCGCTGGACCGACGATGAGAAGCACGCCGCGATGGCGAAGAAGAAGAAGATCGGCTACGTCGACTGCGGCGTGAGTGGCGGTGTCTGGGGTCTCGACAACGGTTACGCACTGATGGCCGGTGGCACGAAGAAGGACATCGCCAAGGTCCAGCCGGCCTTCGACGCGCTCAAGCCCGAGGGTGACTCCGGTTTCGTGCACGCCGGCCGCATCGGTGCAGGACACTTCTCCAAGATGGTCCACAACGGCATCGAGTACGCCATGATGCAGGCCTACGCCGAGGGGTTCGAGCTGCTCGAGAAGGTCGACATGGTCGACAACGTCACCGCAGTCTTCGACTCCTGGCGACAGGGCACGGTCGTACGCTCCTGGCTGCTCGACCTGCTCGTCAAGGCGCTCGAAGAGGATCCGGGGCTTTCCAAGATTCGCGGCTACGCCGACGATTCCGGCGAGGGTCGGTGGACCGTCGAGGCCGCGATCGACAACGCCGTGCCAATGCACACGATCGCCGCCTCCTTGTTCGCCAGATTCAGCTCCCGCCAGGATGAGTCGCCGGCGATGCAGGCCGTTGCCGCGATGCGCAATCAGTTCGGCGGCCACGCCGTACGAGCCGCAGAGGAGAAGGGCCTCAAACCGGCTGAGCCAGATTCCGCCGATCCCGCGTAGTCGTGCACGTCGCGCGCCTGACCCTGCACGACTTCCGGTCGTACGACACCGTCGAGATCGAGCTCGAGCCCGGCGCGACGGCGTTCATCGGATCCAACGGCCAGGGCAAAACCAATCTGGTCGAGGCGATCGACTACCTCTCGCGGCTCGACTCGCACCGCGTCTCCAACGACGCACCGCTGGTCAGGGCCGGCAGCGAGCAGGCGGTGATTCGGGCTGAGGTCGTACGTGGGGAGCGCACGGCGCTGCTCGAGCTCGAGATCACCCCGGGCAAGGCCAATCGGGCGCGCGTCAACCGCGGAGCCCTCCCTCGCACGCGCGATCTGGTCGGGATCCTCCGCACGGTGATGTTCTCTCCTGACGACCTCGACCTGGTCAAGGGAGATCCGTCCGATCGCCGATCGTTCCTCGACTCATTGCTGGTGCTTCAGACACCACGGCTCGCCGGTGTGCGCGCCGACTACGACCGCGTGCTCAAGCAGCGCAACACGCTGCTCAAGTCGGCGGGCCGACGCCGCGACGCCGACCTGTCCACGCTCGACATCTGGGACGAGAACCTCGCCCGCACCGGGAGCGAGCTGGTCGCGGCCCGACTGACGCTTCTCGATGCACTTGCCCCGCATCTCACCGAGGCATACGTACGCGTGGCCGCCGAGGCATCGCCGGACCGCCGGGATGTCACCGCAACCTACAAGCCGTCCCTGCAACTCGCCGGTGACCTGCGTGACGCAGCGGTCATTCACGACGCACTGATCGAGGAGATCGCACGACGGCGCGGTGACGAGATCGACCGTGGTCTGAGCCTCGTCGGACCACACCGGGACGATGTGACGCTGATGATCGGCACACTGCCGGCGAAGGGTTACTCGAGCCACGGCGAGTCATGGTCGCTGGCCCTTGCACTGCGGCTGGCCTCGTTCGAGCTGCTGCGTGAGGACGATGATGATCCTGTGCTGATCCTTGACGACGTGTTTGCCGAGCTCGATCAGGGTCGGCGCCAGCAGCTGGCGGAGCTGGTTGGCGATGCCGAACAGGTGCTGGTGACCGGAGCCGTCGCCGACGATGTACCCGACGCTCTGAAGGGGCACCGGTTCATGGTGTCGGGCGGGACGGTCGTCCGTGACTGACTCAGACGATCCGGTCGAGGAGGATCCGCCGACGGCGAAGCCGGGCGACTCCCTCGGGCTGGCTCGCGACATCGCGAACTCGTACCGCGGAAAGACCGCGCCGGTGAACCCCGCGGCGAAGCGCAGGGCGCGCCCGGTCAAGCCGGCCCGCGGGCAACGCGATGACCCCACGCCGTTGGCCGAGCTCCTCGGCGAGGTGGTCCGCGATCAGGGCTGGGAGGAACGGCTCGCGGCGCAGCGAGTGTTCACCGACTGGCCGACGATCGTCGGGCCCGAAGTCGCGCAGCACTCCCAAGTCATTGCCTTCGACGACGGCGAGGTGGAGGTACGCACCGACTCGACCGCCTGGGCCACCCAGCTGCGACTGCTCGCTCCGCGGATCGTCGCCAAGCTGAACGCGGAGTTCGGCGACGGATCGGTCCTGCGGATTGTC
>JAWWPE010000315.1:0-6532 GCA_033850895.1 Nocardioidaceae bacterium
AGGTTGGCCATGACCGCGAGGGTCATTTCAGTCCTGGTCATCGGCACACGGTGACGGTAGCAAAGGCTTGCGATCGATCGCAGGCGGATGGCCGGGCCATGCGAACGTATCTGACAGCTGGCCGAAATCGCCCGCCCCCAGACCGTCACTCAGCGGGTATTTCTCGCCACGCTCTGATAGAGAGCGGCCGTCGCTCGTGCGGTGCGCTGCCAGGTGAAGTCCTGCGCACGCGATCGTCCAGCGCGTATCCACGGGTCGCGGCTGGCCGGATCAGCCGCGAAGCGGGCGATGGTCGTCGCGAGTGTTTCGTGATCGTCGGCCTCGAAATACAGCGCGGCGTCCCCGCCGACCTCGACGGCACACACCATGTTCGCCAGCACCACGGGACAGCCGGCCGCGAACGCCTCCACAGTCGGCAGTCCGAAGCCTTCGTAGCGCGACGGAAAGACCAGACACATCGCCGCGGCGTAAAGCCCGGGCAGCTCGGCGTCGCTGGCGTCCCGCTGGTCGACGAGACCGTCGAGTCCCAGGTCGGCAATGCGTTCCTGCTCGGCTGGCGTCAGCGGCGGCCCGCCGATGCACAACAGCCGCGGTGCGACCCCGTCCTCGGCGATCCGCGCGAGGGCTCGGAGCAGGACGTCGAAGTTCTTGTAGAACTCACGAGTGCCGACGAAGAGCACGAATCCCGGTGACTCCCGCCGATCTGGAGTGGCCGCGAAGAATCGCGAGTCGGCGCCCAGGGGGGTGACCACCACCGGTTTGTCGATGTCGCCGTAGTGGGCGAGCATGTCGGCCTTCGTGGACTCCGAGATGCACGCGATGGCATCGCACGCGTGCACGTATGACGCCTTCTGACGGTGCGGAATGGGGCCACGTCCGACGAAGATCTCCGGGAAGATCTCCGGGATCATGTCGTACACCGTGCAGATCCTTGCCTGGGCTGGCATGTGGAGCCCGGCGGACGAGTACTGCGTGTGGTGCAGGAGCTCCGCCTTCTTCCTTCCGGGACCGCGCCGCACGCGGTTCGCCGCTCGGGCGGCTTGCATGCGGAAGCGCGATTCCGGCAGGGGCAACCGGCGGTAGCGGCTGTCGCCGCCCAGCAGGTACTCCGTCTCGACGAACGTGAACGGGGTGTTGACCTCGATACCCAGGTCGGGCGTCGCCCTGAACTCGGCGATCAATTCCGAGAAGTATCGAGCCGGGCCTCCGCGGCGCTGAAATGTGAACAACCGATCGTCGTACGTCACATGCAGCAAGAAAGCTCCTCGGTACGGTGGTCACATGTCTCGACGTCCCAAAGCCCTGCTGGCCTCGCTGGAGCAGGTGCTGATCCATCGTCGGGTTCGTGGCCGAGACATCATATTGGCACGCTCGGCACGGCTCGTGGGCATGCCTATCATCCGGGCGTTTCCCGGTTCGACGATCGAGATCGGGGACGACGCCGAGCTCGTGTCGAAGGCTTCGCGGGCAACCATGGTGCTCAATCACCCGTGCATGGTCCAGACCTACCGCGCCGGTGCCCGCATCTCGATCGCCAAGGACGTCGGCATGAGTGGCGCCACGATCTGCTCGACGCTTGAGATCACCATCGGCGCACGGACGATGCTCGGCGCAAATGCCACCATCATCGACACGAACTTCCATCCCCTGGAGGCTGCGGGACGCCGATTCGCCCCGATTCCGGAACCCGATCCCGACGACGCCGTCGTGATCGGTGCTGACGTGTTCATCGGTGCCGGCGCGTTCGTACTTCCAGGGACGAGGATCGGCGACGGTTCCGTTGTCGCGGCCGCCGCCGTGGTCAAGGGAGAGGTGCCGCCCGGGGTCGTGGTCGCCGGGAATCCGGCGCGTGTGGTGAAGAACCTGGTCTGACTACTCGGCCGTCATCGACTCGGTGGCCGGCTCCGGGTGCAGATCGGGCTGCTGGCAGTACCAGTCGTACGTGGCCTTGACACCGGCGGTGAGATCGATCGTGGATTCGTACCCGAGCGCGTGCAGGCGGGAGACGTCCAGGAGCTTGCGGGGCGTGCCGTCCGGCTTGGAGTGGTCGTACTCGATGCGGCCGTCCCAGCCGACGACGTCGGCGACGAGTTGGGCGAGCTCGCCGATCGAGATGTCCGTCCCGGTGCCGATGTTGATGGGGTTCGGGTCCGAATAGTTGGCGAGGAGGAACAGGCACGCCCGCGCCAGGTCGTCGACGTGCATGAACTCACGCCGCGGCTGGCCGGTGCCCCAGATGGTCATCGACTCGGCGCCGGTTGCCTTGGCCTCATGGGCCCGTCGCATCAATGCCGGCAGGACATGGGAGCTGGCGAGATCGAAGTTGTCGTTCGGACCGTAGAGGTTCGTCGGCATCGCCGAGATGTAGTCGAGTCCGTACTCGCGACGGATCGCCTGGACCTGCAAGATGCCGGCGATCTTGGCAATCGCGTAGGCGTCGTTGGTCGGCTCGAGAGGCCCGGTCATCAGGGAGTCCTCCCGGATGGGCTGCTCGGCATGCTTGGGGTAGATGCAGCTCGATCCCAGGAAGAGCAACCGCTGCACGCCGGTCTGCTGTGCCGCGTCGAGGACGTTGACCTGCACGCGAAGGTTCTCGGAGATGAACTCGGCCGGATAGGTGGAGTTGGCCATGATCCCGCCGACCCGCGCCGCGGCCATCACGACGACCTCGGGACGCTCGGCCTCGAAGAAGGCCATCGTCGCCTCGCGATCGCACAGGTCGAGCTCGGAGGACGAGCGACCGATGAGGTTCTCGAAGCCGGCAGCCTCGGCGGCGCGCCAGACGGCCGAGCCGACCAGACCGCGATGGCCTGCGACGTAGAACCGGGACGACTTGTCGATCTCAACGACCACGCCACGTCCTCCTCGATAGTGGTACCGCGAACGTGACAAACATACCGGCGCTGACCCCATCAGCGGCCGTGGGCACCCGCGACGGGCTCAAGCCGGGTAGCCGAGCTTGTCGACCAGACCGGGCACCACGGCCTCGAGGGCCTCGTAGTGTTCGGGCCCGAACAGGTCGCGAAAGCTCTGGCGGGTCACCCGGTAGTGCGAGTCGGCGCCAGGTGCACGACGAGCAATATCCTGGCGCTGCAACGCTTCGCGCGATGTCTCCTGCAGCACCTGCTCGAGCTCGGCATCGGAAAGGTGCACGCCGCAGTGGGCCAGGATCTTCGGCACTGTTCCCTCTGGATCGGCGCTGATGTCCTCGAGCCGCCACGTGGCGACGTGCTCGTCAGCCACGTCCACCCAGGTCGCCATGTCCCGGAAGTGGTGCGCACTTTCCCGCAGGGAGAACAGCAGCCCTTCCTCGACCGACATCGCCTCCATGATCTTGCGCCGTTCGGCAAGACCGAGCATGTCGGGATGTGCACCGAAGGACGCGAAGTAACCCGACACGACGATGTCGCGCGGATCGCGGAAGATGTAGATCGTCCGATAGGGATGCCGCTTGGGGATGCTCGCGTATGCCGGATACGACAGGTAGAGGCCCGGCACGAACGTCCCCGCTGGGAACGCGCGGAGACGGCGCTGGTAGTAGTCGAACTGGGGAAGGGTGAACAGTCCCGTGTGGGACCGGATGACCGGGTGGTCGAACATCGCCTTGGTCCACTGGCTGCCGGCCTTGGGGCAGGACGCGGCGTAGATGTTGGCGACTTCGGGCAGGTCGTGTCGCGCGGCGAGGTAGCGCCCGCGAGCCCGCGCCACCACGTGCGCTCCACGCTTGACCGTGGTCCGGGCGGGGGCCCAGTTCACCGACGTGGTCAGCATCTCGCGGAGGTGGGTGGGAAAGCTGCGTCCTTCGGTCACTCATGAAGCCTTTCGCCGCGTTACAGAGAACGACCAGTCAACAGCCGTCAGGCTACCGGACCTTGGCCTCCGGACTTGACCCGATACAGATCGACATCGGGCACGACATGCACAATGGTGCGAGCGACTCGGGCTGGGCCATCAGGAAGGTAGGTCGATGAGCAGCATCGACGACGGGCACGGCCGAAACCGCGACCGGGCAGTGGTGAACGCCGCGGGGGCCGCCATCATCTCCCGTCTGGTCATGGCCATGACCTTGCTCCTCACCCTCGGTATCGCCGCTCGAGCCCTCTCGGAGGCCGAGGTCGGCGTGGTCGTCGTGTTGACGACGTTGGCTGTGTTCCTCGGCTTCGGTGACTTCGGTCTCGGTGCCGTGCTGATGACCCGGCTGCCAGCCGTCCTCGCGCGCGATGATCCCGAGGGGGCTCGCACCCTGGTGCGGACGACGTTCAGCACGCTCATCGGCACGGGCACCCTCTTCCTCACAGTCGGGGCGGCCAGCGCGTACGTCCTCCCATGGCCCAGCCTGCTGGGCGCCGGCGACCTGTCCGAACACTCGGTACGCCTGGCCGTGCTGATCGTCTTTGTGTGTGGCGGCCTGTCGATACCCGCGAGCGTCGGCGCTCGCGTCCTGGCCTCCATGCAGTCCGGGTACGTCGTGCACATGTGGAACGCCGCCAACGGCGTGGTCGTCCTGTTGCTGGTCGGAGCATTCTCACTCTGGGACACCCCGTCCTGGGTGTACGTGTTGGCGATCGCCGGATCACCAACCGTCCTCGCGATCCTGCAGACGTCCTGGGTCTTCCTGCGGAGATTCCCGCAGCTGCGACCCGACTCGCTGTCGGTCTCATTCAGCACAGCTCTCGCGCTGGTCCGCTCCGGCGGCTTGTTCGCCATCATGAGCATCTGCACGGTGATCTCGTACAACATCGACTCGATCGTGGTCTCCTCGATCCTCGGGGCCGCCGACGCGGCGGTGTTCTCCCTGGCGGCGCGAATGTTCGTCCTCGTGGGAGGCACGTTGAGCCTGGCCAGCCAGCAGATGTGGCCGGCACTTGCCGACGCGATCACTCGCGGTCACATCGACTGGGCACTCTCGCGATACCGGCGCACCCTCGCCATCTCCACCGCGATCAATGCCTTTGCCTGCCTTGTGCTGGTCGTGCTCGGCCAACAGCTTTCCGTGATCTGGGTCGGCGAGTCCCTCAAGCCACCCATGTCGCTTCTCATCGCCCTCGGCGTCTACACCGTGGTGTCGACCTGCGTCACGCAGTCGGTCTATCTGCTCGCCGCGGTCGAGAAGGTCAAGGCGATCGCGCTGCTGGGCGTGCTGATGACCCTGGTCAACGTGGTGCTGTCCATCGTGCTCACCCATCTCGTCGGCATCGCCGGGCCGATCCTTGGCAGCCTCGCAGCTCTGGTGTTCGTCCTGGCGGTTCCGGTGATCGTCCTCACCCGGCGTGAGTTCAGCAGGCTCGAGCTCGCCCACGGACCCGAGTCGGTCCCGTTCCCGTCTGAGACGAACTCGAACCCGGCCCCGTAGGGATTCAGTCAGCGTCCAAGGACGCCAAACGATCCCGGAGCCGCGCCGCTCCGGCCGCATTGACGTGGCAGCCATCGAAGGTGAGGTCACTGCGGAGCTGTCCGTCCGGTCCGGCCAGGAGAGGTCGCACGTCGAGGAACCGCAGCCGTCCGTCGCCCGCGGCATCGATGCGGTCGACGAGGGTGGCGCAGAACCGGTCGAGGATGGCGACCCGCTCGTCGACGTCGCCCACCACCGGAAACGCCTCGTCACTCTCGTAGACCGATGAGGGCGGATTGGGTCCGCACACCAGGACATGACCGTCGGCTCCGAGGACCGGCAGAAGGCTGCGTACCCGGACCAGGAACGCATCGACGAGGTCCTGCAGCGCCGCAGGATCCGA
This sequence comes from Nocardioidaceae bacterium, assembly GCA_033850895.1. Classification (GTDB taxonomy): domain Bacteria; phylum Actinomycetota; class Actinomycetes; order Propionibacteriales; family Nocardioidaceae; genus Aeromicrobium. The sequence continues at coordinate 5,736 of JAWWPE010000315.1, forward strand.
TCGTCCCGGCTTGGCCAGGTGACAGCGGAGATCGATTTCTCCCAGAAGAACGACAACGGTGCGGCCACCACGGGCGAGCGGCGAGCGGCTCCACGCCCGGATCAGCCTGCGCGACCAGGCCGGAAGGTCGTCGCGCGCCACGGAGTGCATGAGGCGTGGACCCAGGTAGACCAGCGTGGTGGACGAGTCCACGTGAACCACGCGGCGGCTGGGCATGACTCCCTCCACAAGGAGCACGGCGTGGGAGTCTCCGACCACCACGAGGGAGCGACCCCCGCCGTTGGCCCCCTGGACGAGCAACCGTGCGCCGGCAGCCCATTCCAATGCGGTTCGTCGCGTACGGCCGAGCGCACGGCGCACGCGCGTGGCGAGGGTGCGGAAGGGGAGCGAGGAGACCATCGCGCCACAGCATACGGGCCATCGCGGTGACCGCCGCGGGATATGATTTGGCCGATGGCCAAAGCACCGAACCGGACGGCAGTTCTCGCTGCGCGACCCCTCCAAGCGGCGATGAAGCGGGCACGCACCAACCAGCGACTACGCGACCTCGTCGACGTCTACGACGACAAAGAGGTGCGGCGAGCTCGAAAACTCGCGTCAGCTCTCCGCAGCCCGACGCCGCCCGACGTCGTCACGTTCGGCGACTCGAACTGGGTCTACTGCGCCGAATACGATGACGACCTGCGACCCCTCGGCACGATGATCGCCGATGCGTTGGCTCCTGAAGCCCGCGTGCACGTGACTGCCGGTGCTGGCTACTACTCGACGTTGATCTCGGCCTACGCCGGCCTCATCAA
>JAWWPE010000162.1:0-5881 GCA_033850895.1 Nocardioidaceae bacterium
GACTCGTCATCGGACAGATTGGCGACGAGGAAGTCTCCGGCGAACTTCACCCCGCCGGCGGACAGCATCGCCGACTGCGACGTCCACCCGCTCGGCAGCTCGGGCACGACACCCTGGGCCTGCAGGCGATCTCGGAGGTCGACCAGCATCGCCTCGCCGAGCGGGCCGGGGAGACCGCTCCGACGACGGCTCGAGTCGAACAAGACGATCGTGACGACGACCACCATGACGAGCAGGGTGCTGACTCGTCCGGCGGTCATGCCCGACTTGACCGACTCCTTCGTGACGGTGGCCGCGACGCAGATGACGGTGAACAACACCAGCGCAAGAAGTGGCCGGTATCGCAGTGCGAGCGACCCCAACAAGATCGGGATGACAAAGCTCGCGGCCGGGAATGCGTTGTAGCTCAGCAGGGAGAACACGGCGATCAGGCCCGAGAACACGATGAGCGCGGACAGGACCACCAGCTGACCCTCGGTCGTGCCCGTGCGCCAGCGCACGATGCGATCGTCGAGATATCTGGCCACGGTGGGCAGTTCTCGACGGAATCGGTTGATCACCTCATCGAGCCTATCCATCCTGCTGGCAGGTCGGACACCAAAACAGGTTTCTCCCAGCGAGCTCCCGACGGCGAATGGGCGTGCCGCAGACCAGGCACGGGAGGTCGGTCCGGCGGTAGACGTAGACCTCACCGCCATGGTCGTCGACGCGAGGCTCGCGGCCCATCGCCTCCGGTTCGTGCTCCGGCCGGACGGTGTCGATGCGGCCCGTACGTTCACCGGTGCGCATCAGCGCGACCAGATCGGTCCACATCGCGTCCCAGACCTCGCGGTCGAGCTGTCGGCCCGGCGTCTCGGGATCGACGCGATGCCGGAACAGCAGCTCGGCGCGGTAGACGTTGCCGACGCCGGCCAGCACCCGCTGGTCCATCAGCAGCGCGGCAACCGGCGTACGCGATGCGCTCAGCCGTTGCCAAGCACGTTCGGGGTCGGCGTCCCGGCGCAGCGGGTCCGGACCGAGCCGGGCGAGCAATGTCTCGACTGCTCCCGGATCGAGCAGCTCGCACGCAGTCGGACCGCGCAGGTCGGCGGTGCCGGCCGCACCGGAAAGCCGCCAGCGCACCTGGCCGACGACCGGGCGCTCCGGGCCCAGAACCCACGATCCGTACAGGCCGAGGTGCACGTGGACCTGCTCGGCCAATGACTCGAAGCCGACGAGGAGGTGCTTGCCCCAGGCTTCCGCGCCGAGCAGGACACGACCGTCGACCAGAGCAGCCCCCTCGTCGAAGCGACCTTGCGGGCTGGACGATGCGACGAGCTGGCCGCCGAACGTCCCCGACAGCTCGGTCGCCAGCCGGTGGAGGGTGTGCCCCTCAGGCAAACTCGCCGGTCTCCTCGTAGCCGAGCATCAGGTCGATGCGCCGCTGATGACGCTCGGCGTGGCTGAACGGCGTCGTCAGGAACGCCTCGATGATCGTCGTCACCTCGTCGGGCGTATGCATCCGCGCCCCGATCGAGACGATCTGCGCATCGTTGTGCTGGCGCGCGAGCGTCGCCGTCTCGACGCTCCAGGCGAGTGCGGCCCGGGCGCCCTTGACCTTGTTGGCGGCGATCTGCTCGCCGTTGCCCGAACCACCGATCACGACCGCCAGCGAACCCGGCTCGTCCACCGCAGCCTGCGCCGCAGCGACACAGAACGGCGGGTAGTCGTCATCCTCGTCGAGCTCATGAGCACCGTGATCGACGGGTTCGTGGCCGTTGTCGGTCAGCCAGGTGGCGAGGTGGGCCTTGAGGTCGAAGCCGGCGTGGTCGGCTGCAATGTGGACGCGCATGGAGGAAGTCTCCCAGCCCGTCCGCGACCGGGCTAGGTGCCCCTCTGCGCGAGTTCGCGCACGAAGTCGGCGAACGCCTCGGCCGACTCCTCACCGACGAAGTCGCCGAGCACGTAACGCTTGGCCTCGCGCCGCGCCTCGGCCAATGGATCGGACCCGAGCAGGTCGTCGAGCACCTCGTCGAGGTTGGACAGGTCACCCAGCAGCACGTACGCCGTCCTGGCGACGCTGAACTCGGCACGGAAGTCCTCCACGGAGGCTCGCATGCTGGTCATCGCATACGGCTTCTCGGACTGCAGGAAGTCCGAGACGACACTCGACACGTCCGAGATGAGTGCGTCAGCGTGGTTGGCGCAGTCGACGACGCTCCACACCCGCTCGGCCTTCTTGCCGGTCACGTGACGGCGACCGGTTTCGGCGCGATCCTGCTTCAGCATGGCCCGAATCTCACGTACGACCGCGCGACGGATGCGCCAGCGGATGCTCAGCGGATGCGGCCGGAAGATCACCACGCAGTTGCGGGCCAGCAGCGCACGTACGATGTCTGGCCCCTGCATCAATGACGAGAAGTCCACCGAGGGATCGAGTCCCTGCCAGGTGGGGGCGTACAGCACCGTGGGCTGCGCCGGTGACGGCGCCCGCGCGCTTGCCGGCATGATGCCGGAGGCCTGCGGCCGTCCGAGGATCACGAACTTGGCGGGGTCGACATCGATGCCGTGGCGCGCGTAGCGGTCGACGCCGGCCTGACCGCACACGACCAGCACGTCGTAGTCGGCGTGCCGCTCGTTGAAGTTCGCCGGCTTGTCCGAGTCGCCGTGGTTGAGCCACACGTGGGTGAGCCGGTCATGCGCCATGAACTCGGCATTCCGTTGGGCGTTCTGGACATAGAACAGCGCGCGGAGACTGGGCACCAGGACGGTGTCGAGGTCAGCGGTCTCCCGCGACCCGAGGGTGATCAGCGGCGACGAGAGCTCGGCGCCCTCGAGGATCATCGGCGTGTACTTCGGATGCAGGTTGATGACGATGCACGGCTCGCCGGAGCGGAGCAGATAGGGCTCCCACATCCGAAGCTGCCACGGCGCACCGGATCGGCCGGCGAACGCCATGCCAATCGTCGGGGCGTACGCCTCGAGGGCACGGCGCATGCGACGGCGGTGTCGGGCGAGTCGCCAGGCGCTCTCCCCCGCGACGAGCCAGGCGGCCGCCGCGACCAGGGCAACCACGACGTATGCCAGACGGGGCGCATCCGCCACCAGGAGGACCACCGCCGCGACGATGGCCGTGATGCTCACCGCGACGTACGCCCTTGGCGACAAGCGGCTGGGTCTCGGTGGGCCGTCGGCCAGGCCCGGCAGACCATGCGCATACGAGGGCGTCTCCCCCAGGTGACGAGGACTGGAGACCACACCGAGGCCCAGTGCCACGATCGACGCTGCCGCAACGACGTCGAGATCCCACAGGACCACCGCAACCGCCAGGAGCGCGATGAGCGCAGCGAGCACCGCGTGTCGATGTCGCACGACGAAGTCGCTGGCTGGGCCGAACCGTCCGGGCTGCGTGGCCGGCTCGTCATTCACGCGGGACAGTATGCCAGCCGACCCGCCACCGCCCTTGGCGCGCTAGCTGAAGTCCAGCTCTCCGGTGCGGGTGCGCTTGAGCTCGAAGAAGTAGTCGAACCCCGCCAGCTGACGAGTGGCATCCCAGATCTGGCCGGCTTCCTCACCGCGCGGGATGCGAGTCAGCACCGGACCGAAGAATGCCGTCCCGCCGATCGAGATGACCGGCGTGCCGACCTCCTCGCCGACGCGCTCGATGCCGTCCTTGTGGGATGCCCGTACGGCGTCGTCGTGGGACTCATCGACGGCCGCGGCGGCGAAATCCACCGACAGGCCGGCCTCCGTGAGGGCTTCGACGTACAGCTCGAGGTCGAACTCACGGCCTTCGTTGTGCCGCTTGGTGCCGAGTGCGGTGTAGAGCGAGCGCAGGGCTTCCGTGCCGTGGGCCTTCTCGACCGCGATCGCGATGCGTACGGGGCCCCAGCCGCGCTCCAGCATGTCCTTGTACTTCTGCTCGACGTCCTTGTCGGCATTGAGCACCGAAAGGCTCATGACGTGGAAGTCGGTCTTCACGTCGCGAACCTTCTCCACCTCGAGCATCCAGCGCGAGGTGATCCAGGCGAACGGGCAGAGCGGGTCGAACCAGAAGTCGACGGTCTCGGTGGTCGTGGTGGAGGCGTCTGTGGTCAGGGTGTCAGGAGAAGTCATGAAAGATTCAACAACGGACGGCCCGCCCGCATTTCCTCGACCAGCAACTGGGCAACAGAGTCGAGGTCCCCGCCGCGCTCGGCGGCAGCGCGTTGCCGCTGGTATGACGCGCCATTCTTCATGATCGACTCCACCCCGGCGAGCTCGTCCGTGCAGCCGAGCCGTTCCGCCACGGGAGCGAGCCGCTCGAGGAGTCGGGCCAGATCGGTGGTCACGAGCTCCTCGTCGGCGCTCTTGTCGAGGATCAGGATCGCGTCCATGCCGTAGCGAGCCGATCGCCACTTGTTCTCCTGCGCGAACCACGGCGGGACGCTCGGCAGCTCCCGCCCGGCATCGAGCTCGGTGGAGAAGTGCTCGACCAGGCAGTGCGTGAGCGCTGAGATGCTGAGCAGCTCTGAGAGCGTCGGTATGCCGTCGCAGATGCGCACCTCGAGGGTGCCGAACTTCGGTGACGGTCGCAGGTCCCAGCGGATCTCGTCGAACACGTCGATGACGCCGGTCTTCATCATGTCGGCCACATAGCCTTCGAGCTGGCCCCACTGCTCGAACTGGAACGGCAGGCCGGCCGTCGGGAGCTGTTGGAACATCAGGGCCCGGTTGGAGGCGTAGCCGGTGTCCTTGCCACCCCAGAACGGCGAGGACGCACTCAACGCCTGCAGGTGTCCGTAGTAGGTCAGCATCGCCCGGCTGATCGGCAGCACCTTGTCGCGGTCCTCGATGCCGACGTGCACGTGGACGCCGTAGATCAGCATCTGACGCCCCCACCACTGGGTGCGGTCGATCAGCGTGGCGTAGCGCTGCTTGTCGGTGACTTTCTGGTGGTCCCACGCGGCGAACGGGTGGGTGCCCGCACACAGCAGCTCCACTCTGAGCGGATCGGTCACCGTACGGATCTCGTCGACCGCTCGCTCGAGATCGCCGCCCGCTTCGGCGACCGTCCGACATACGCCGGTCACGATCTCGACCGTGTTGAGCATCAGTTCCTGGCGGATGTGCGGATGCTCGCCACCGCCGGCCGGCGCCACGGCGTCGAGCACGGTCTGGGCGACCTGCCGCAGATCGCCGGAGTCGGTGTCGACCAGGGCCAGCTCCCACTCGATCCCGATGGTCGATCGGTCCGACTGGGCGAACGGGATGTCCATGTGGCCATCCTGCCCGAAATCGGGGCTCAGCCCGGGTCGTCTTGTGAACGGGCACGTGAAAGCATGGCGACATGCCTGGTACAAATCTCACCCGCGAAGAAGCCAGCGAGCGCGCCTCGATCGTCTCCACAGAGACGTACGACGTCGAGCTCGACCTCACCCTCGACTCAGACACCCGCTTCGGCTCGGTCACGACGATCACGTTCGGAGCCACCCCCGGTGCCTCGACGTTCGCCGACCTGGTCGACGGCGAGATCTCGTCGATCACGCTCAACGGCGCACCGGTCGACCTGTCTGCGTACTCCGACAGTCGCATCGCGCTGACCGACCTCGCCGCGTCCAACGTGCTGCGCGTCGAGGCCACGTGTGCGTACTCGCGCTCCGGCGAGGGCCTGCACCGCTTCGTCGATCCGGTCGACCAGCGGGTCTACCTCTACACCCAGTTCGAGGTGCCTGACGCCCGCCGGGTCTTCACCACGTTCGAGCAGCCCAACCTCAAGGCAGAGTTCACGTTCCACGTGACGGCGCCGTCGGGGTGGCAGGTCGTCTCCAACTCGCCGACCCCCGAGCCGGTCCCCACCGCCGAAGGCACCGCCACCTGGCACTTCGCGCCGACCAAGCGGATGTCGACCTACATCACCGCG
>JAWWPE010000410.1:0-9009 GCA_033850895.1 Nocardioidaceae bacterium
GCCTCGAGGTCGGCGATGCCCTCGACGAATCCGCGGGCGTAGTCGCGCTGCCACCGGAACGGCGGATGTACGACGATGACCTCGGCACCCACCTCGTGGGCCATCTCGGCACTGCGGTGCAGCTTGCCCCAGGGGTCACTCCCCCAAACGCGCTGCGTCACCAGTAGGCACGGCGAGTGCACCGAGACGACCGGGATCTCATGGAATGCGCTCAGCGCCTTGATCGCGGTGATGTCGGCGCTGACGTCGTCGATGCCGACCATGACCTCGACGCCGTCGTAGCCCAGCCGGGCCGCCGCCTCGAAACCGCTCGCCGTGGACCCCGGGTAGACCGAGGACGTCGACATCGAGACGCGGATGGGTGCGGGCACGTGGTCAAGCGTAGGCCGCGCCATTCAGGACCGGCCCAGCCGAGGTTGTCTGGCGGTGGACTGGCAACCTCACGCCACCGGCGGCGGTGGACCGGCAACCTCACCATCCCGGCTTGAGGTTGCTGGCGCACCGCTGCACGCGTGGGGTCGTCTAGAGATGGTCGAGGTGTTCGAGCAGGACGCCTTCGCGCAGCGCCCAGGGACAGATCTCGAGCTCGGAGACGTCGAACAGATCCATCGTCGCCTCGGCCACGATCGCGCCGGCGTGGATCTGGTCGGCGCGGTCGGCCGAGACCCCGGGCAGCTCGGCGACATCGTCTGGGCGCATCGTGCTGAGCTGCTCGACCAGCGGCGAGAGGTCGTGACGCCGCAGGGTCCGGCGTACGTACTGGCCCTCGCTCGACGGAGCCGCTCCGCACATACGTGCGAGCGTTCGGAACGTCTTGCTGGTGGCGACCGCGCGGTCGAACGAACCGCCGCGCAGGATCGCGCCGGCCTCATCGGCGATCGCCGAGCGTACGTGCAGGCGCAGCTCGGCAGGGCTGAAGCCGGCCCCGAGCCACTCCCGCGTCAGCCGGCCGGCGCCCAGCGGCAACGACGTGGCGACCTCGGGCGTCTCATCGGAGCCGACCGCCAACTCGAGCGATCCACCGCCGATGTCAAACACCCCGAGGCGGCCGGCCGACCAGCCGAACCAACGGCGTACGGCCAGGAACGTGAGCCGGGCTTCGTCATCACCAGCGAGCACCTCGAGGTCGATCCCGCTGGCCTCGTTGACCCGGGCGATGACCTGGTCGACGTTGACCGCGTCACGGACCGCGGACGTCGCGAATGCCAGGATCTCGGTGCAGCCCTTGTCCTCGGCCTCGCCCTTGGCGTCCACGACGTACTTGGTCAACAGCGCGATGCCGTCCTCGGAGATCGCCTGCTCGCCGTCGAGGTGATCGGTGAGGCGGAGCGGCTCCTTGTAGGAGTGCGCGGGCACCGGCGGTCCGCCGCGGAACGCATCGACGACCAGCAGGTGCCCGGTGTTGGAGCCGATGTCGAGAACGCCCATGCGCATGCGCCCATCGTCTCACCACAGCGGGCCCGAGCAGGTTGTTGCCCGGCGTCTAGAGTTGTGGAGATGCCTGAAGTCGAGCTGGGATTCCCGCGTACGTACGTCGAGTTCGCCAATCCCGAAGATGAGACCGAAGTTTTCCGGTGCGACCTGACGTGGCTGACCTCGCGGTGGACCTGCATCTTCGGCGCCGGCTGCCCGGGCATCTACGACACCAGCCCCGAGGCGGGTTGCTGCACGCTCGGCGCCCACTTCGCCGACGACGACGATGCCAAGCGGGTGGGTGCCGTGATGGAGAAGCTGACCCCCGCGCACTGGGAGCACCACGACGAGGGCCACCGTGGCGGCTGGACGGAGAAGGACGACGAGGGCGAGCTCAAGACCCGCGTATTCGAGGGCGCCTGCATCTTCCACAACTCCAAGGGCTTCGAGGGCGGCTACGGCTGCGCCCTGCACGGCTACGCGCTCGCCGAGGGACTCAAGCCGCACACGACCAAGCCCGACGTGTGCTGGCAGCTGCCGTTGCGTCGCCAGTTCCGCGACGTCGATCGGGGCGACGGTACGACGTACACCGAGGTGCAGATCGGCGAGTACACCCGCGCCGGCTGGGGTCCGGGTGGCGCCGATCTCGACTGGTACTGCTCCTCCAACACCGAGGCGCACGTCGGCTCAGAGCCGGTCTACATCAGCAACCGCGACGAGCTGACCGAGCTCATGGGCGAAGCCGGATATGCCGAGTTGAGCCGCTATTGCAGCGATCACGAGGCCGGCGGGGCTTCTACACCACATCCGGCGGACCCCCACCGCTGACCCCCTGCACGATCCCGAAACGCGATCAGGCAACAATGCAATATGCATCTCGATCACGTCTCGTTCGCTGTCGGTCCTGACGGCCTCGCCGGCACCACTGCCGAGCTCGGAAGGCTCCTCGATGCCAAGTTCATCGATGGCGGAGCGCACCCTCGGTTCGGCACCCGCAACATGATCCTGCCGCTGCAGAATCGCCAGTACCTCGAAGTCGTCGAGGTCCTCGACCACCCTGCCGCCGACAAGGCCGCGTTCGGCCAGGCCGTCCGTGAGCGCTCCGACGCCGGTGGAGGTTGGATGGCCTGGTGTGTCTCGGTCGACGACATGACCGAGGTCGAGCACCGGATGGGTCGCCACGCCGTACCCGGCAACCGCCGCCGCCCCGACGGATTCAACCTCGAGTGGCGCCAGATCGGCACCAGCGGCATGCGAGCCGATCCGCAGCTGCCCTATGTCACGTGCTGGGACATCGACCCGTCCGAGCACCCGTCGCAGATGGCTGACACCGGCGTCACCCTCAGTGCTCTCGACATCGCCGGCGACCCGAAGCGGCTGGCCGACTATCTCGGCGAGCCCGCGATCTCAGCCCTCGAGGAGATCGAGGTGCGATGGATCGCCCCCAACGGTGCCCCGGGCATCCTCGCCGCCGAGTTCACCACCTCGGCCGGCACCGTACGAATCTGAGCCCTCGAATCTGAGGTTGCCTGTCCGACCCCTCGCCTAGGGTGGGCGCATGGCGACCACCAAGACCGCTCGACCGGCCTATCGCTGCGCCGACTGCGGATGGACCACCAGCAAGTGGGTCGGCCGTTGCGGTGAGTGCCAGGCCTGGGGCACCGTCGACATCGCGGCTCCAGCACGCACGGGCCGCACCCAGGCAGCGCCGGTCGCCACCGCCGCCGTGCCGATCAGCCAGGTCACGATCGAGTCCGCCCGCTCGACGACGTCCGGCATCAGTGAGCTCGACCGCGTCCTCGGTGGTGGCGTGGTCCCCGGCGCCGTGCTGCTGCTCGCCGGAGAGCCCGGCGTCGGCAAGTCGACATTGCTGCTCGAGGTGGCCGCGCAGTGGGCCCGTGCCGGCCGCCGCACGCTCTACGTCACCGGCGAGGAGTCGGCGGCCCAGGTGCGGTTGCGCGCCGAGCGTACGAATGCCGTCGACGACAATCTCTATCTGGCTGCCGAGACCGATCTCGGCGGAGTCCTCACCCACGTTGAGACGGTCAAGCCCGGCCTGCTGATCATCGACTCCGTGCAGACCATCGGCTCTGCAGACGTCGAGGGCGTGCCCGGCGGCGTCACCCAGGTCCGCGAGGTCGCCTCCGCGGTCATCCAGCGCGCCAAACGCGACAACATCGCGACCCTGCTGGTCGGCCATGTCACCAAGGACGGCTCGGTCGCCGGGCCGCGCGTTCTGGAGCACCTGGTCGACGTCGTGCTGCAGTTCGAGGGCGACCGCAGCTCACGACTCCGCCTGCTGCGCGCCGTCAAGAACCGGTTCGGGCCGGTCGACGAGATCGGCTGCTTCGACCTGGTCGACGAAGGCATCGTCGAGGTGCCCGATCCCACCGGCCTGTTCGTCTCCCGGCATGACAAGCCCGTCGCCGGCACCTGCGTCACGGTGACGATGGAGGGTCGCCGCCCGCTGCTCGCGGAGGTGCAGGCGCTGAGCGTCAAGACCAGCAACCCCTCACCACGTCGTACGTCCAGCGGTCTTGACTCGTCGCGGGTCGCGATGATCCTTGCGGTGCTGAGCAAGCACTGCAGGATCGATCTCTCGACTGCCGACGTCTACACCGCCTCGGTGGGTGGCGCGCGGCTAGTCGAGCCCTCGGTCGACCTTGCCGTCGCGATCGCCACGGCCTCGGCACACCACGATCGGCCCGCTCCACACGATCTGGTTGCGTTCGGCGAGGTGGGCCTCGCGGGCGAAGTCCGCAAGGTCAGCAATCTCGCGGCTCGCCTGCGCGAGGCCGAGCGCATCGGCTTCACCCGCGCAGTCGTCCCCGCCGGGTCCGAGGGTCTCGACGGGTTCAAGGGCACGATCTCGATCACCGCGGTGCAGACGATCGCGGAGGCGATCCGCTGTCTCGATTCGACCGCGCCCTACTGATTGCGCCTACACTTGCCACGACCTGAGTGAGGGGGTGACGGCCATGGCGTCGACCGACGAACGCAATGACAAGGCAGACGCTGCGACGCGCCTTCGCGCCACGCTGGCCTCCGTCGCACCTGGCACATCACTTCGTGAAGGACTCGAGCGCATCCTCCGCGGACGTACCGGCGCACTCATCGTGGTGGGGCTCGACCGGCAGGTCGACGCCATCTCCACCGGCGGGTTCGACCTCGATGTGACTTTCACCGCCACCGGCCTGCGCGAGCTGGCCAAGATGGACGGCGCGCTGATCCTCGACAAGGACGTCAGCCGGATCCTGCGCGCAGGCGTCCACCTCATGCCGGATCCGTCGATACCGACCGAGGAGACCGGCACCCGCCACCGTACGGCCGACCGGGTGGCTCGCCAGACCGGTATGCCGGTCATCTCGGTGTCCGCCTCGATGCACATCATCGCGCTCTACCTCGACAACGTGCGGCACGTCCTCGAAGAGACCGCAGCCGTCCTTGGCCGCGCCAACCAGGCGCTGCAGACCCTCGAGCGCTACCGCAACCGGCTCGACGAGGTCTCGGACGCATTGTCGGCGCTCGAGATCGAAGACCTCGTCACGGTCCGCGATGTCGCCGCCGTCGCCCAGCGACTCGAGATGGTCAGCCGCATCGCCGGCGAGATCGACACATATGTCCTCGAGCTCGGCACCGACGGACGCCTGCTCGCCCTGCAGCTCGAAGAGCTGATCAGCGGCGTCGACGCCGAACGCGAGCTGATCATCCGCGACTACATGCCGAGCGGGCGCCGCGCCCGCTCGACCGAGGTGGTCCTGGCTGCGCTCGCCGCGATCCCCTCGACCGATCTCGTCGATCTCGGCGCGGTGGCCAAGGCGCTCCGCATCGGCTCGGACGAGACTCTCGACACCCCGGTGGCGCCGCGCGGCTATCGCCTCCTGGCACGCATCCCCCGCCTGCCCGCCACGGTCGTCGACGGCCTGATCGAACACTTCGGCTCCCTGCAGAAGCTGCTGGCGGCCAGCATGGAGGACCTCCAGATCGTGGAGGGGGTTGGCGATCTGCGCGCCCGGGGCGTACGCGAAGGTCTGTCGCGGCTCGCCGAGTCGAGCATCCTCGAGCGCTACGTCTGACCGCCGCTCAGTGCTTCGTGGTCTTCTTGCTGGTCGGCGTCTTGGTTGGCTTCGTCGGAGTCGCGGTGACCTTGGGCTTGGGCGGCGCGGTGATCGTGAACGTCGCCTTCCCCGGCTCGCCACCGAGCGTGCCGGCCTGGATGACGTACTTCCCGGGCGTCGCGTAGCCCTCCTTCTTGGCGCACTTGCCGCCTGACCCGCGACCGTCCCACGTCGTGTCGACGAGCGTCGCCCAGCGCGCCGAGATCGCCACGGGCGCGGCGAGCAGCGAGGTCTTGCAGACGGTCGAGTCCCAGATCGGTGTCTTGTTGGCGCTGATCACGGCGACCAGGTCGGCATCGGACGGGCTCAACGTGCACGAGGTGGTCTCGGTCGAGCTCACCACCAGCCCGATCGAGACCGAGCTCTTGGTGTGCTGACCCGGCTCGACCGTCGGCGTGATGCGTATCTTCTCCGGGTCGCAGGCACGGGTCTCGGTGGTCAGGCTGACCTGCACCACTCCGTCGACCGGTGCCACCGTCGGGGTGGGGGTGGCCGTCGCGGTTGCCGTGGCCTTCGGTTTGGTCGACGAGTCGTCGCCACCGCCGATGACATGGAGGACAGCCCATACCAAGGCGATCAGCACGGCAAGGGCCAGCAGTCGACGACGCCAATAGATCTCGGCGGGCAACCGTCTCTGGCTCACGCCTGGTCCGTCCGCTGGGTCACGCCTCCACGCTAGTCAACAGTCGGCGCGTGCGACGATCGACGCGCCATGACCCGTTCCACCGCTCCGATTCCGGTCGCGGACCTCGTACGCCTGCACGACCGGCTCGTCTCGTGGTTCGAGGTCGGCCAGCGGGACCTACCTTGGCGCGGTAACGCTTCGCCATGGGCCGTCATGGTCTCGGAGTTCATGCTGCAACAGACACCGGTCGCCAGGGTGTTGCCGGTGTATGAGGCGTGGGTCGAGCGGTGGCCGACTCCCGCGGCGCTGGCCGCGGACTCCCCCGGTGAGGCGGTACGTGCGTGGGGGCGGCTCGGCTATCCGCGACGGGCACTTCGGCTGCATGCTGCGGCGGTGGCGATCGTCGACCGACACGGCGGCCAGGTGCCGGAGTCGCTCGAGGCCTTGCTCGCCCTGCCGGGTGTCGGGTCCTACACCGCCGCCGCGATCTCCTCGTTCGCCTTCGCCGGCCGGGAGGCCGTGCTCGACACCAACGTGCGACGTGTCTTTGCCCGGATCGTCAATGGCGAGCAGTTTCCGGCAATGGCCGTGACCGCGGCCGAACGCGATCTCGCCTGGTCACTGCTGCCCGCCGATGACGCGCACGTATGGGCTGCCGCGACGATGGAGCTCGGCGCGCTGATCTGTACGGCGCGCTCCCCGCGCTGCGACGAATGCCCGGTCGCCGATCTCTGCCGGTGGCGGGCGGCCGGTTATCCGGCGTACGACGGAGTTCGACGGGCGACCCAGTCGTGGGAGGGCACGGACCGCCAGTGCCGCGGCCGCCTGCTCGCCGTCCTGCGGGACGCCTCTGGCCCGGTAGCCAAGCCAACCCTCGACCTGGTCTGGCCCGACCCCATTCAGCGCGAGCGCGCCCTCGACGGCCTGGTTGCTGACGGTCTGGTCGAGCCCGTTGGCGACGACTCGTACGCCCTGCCCAGCTGACAACGCCTGCGCACATCAGCCGAGGGCGTCGGCCAGATCGGTGACCACCCGGCGAGTGACGGCGTCGCCATCGAGCGGACGATCAAGCAGCAGTCCGTTGAGCGTGGCATCGACCAGGGTGGCGAGTCGCGGGGCTTTTGCCTTGCTCGCGCCGGAGCTCTGCAGGTGGGCCGCGATGGCCGCGAGCCACACGGCGTTCGAGTCGCGAACCGAGGCCGCGTACGGTTCCCGCCCGAACAGCCCGAGTGAGGCCGCCTCGACGTACATCCGCTGGCAGCGCGCCATCGCCGGCTGGGTGAAGGTGTCCCAGAGGTCGAGGATCGCCTGCCTGACCGACGGAGAAGCGGGCATGGCGCGGATCGTGGCCATCGAGCGCTCGGTGGAAACCGCGAGGACCGTCGCGATCAGCGCATCCTTGGAGCCGAAGTGGTAGTTGAGCATGCGGTCGCTGGTGTCCAACGCGGCGGCGAGCGGTCGCAGGCTGAGTCCGATCAGACCGTGCTCGAGGGCGTAGTCGGTGGCACGTTCGGCGAGGTCATCACGGCGGGACACACTCAAATGTAGCATGTGCTACATTGAAGTATGTAGCGAGTGCTACAGAGAGCCAGGAATCATGTTCATCGCCGCAGCCCTTCTGCTCGTCGCCATCACCGCCGAGGTCGTGGCCACCGCCGCCCTGCCCAATGCGCAGGGGTTCACCGACCCGCGCTGGACGGCGTTCGTCGTGGCCGGCTACGCACTCTCGATCTGGCTGTTGACCCTGATCGTCAAGCAGCTACCGGTGTCGGTCACGTACGCCGTGTGGGCCGGACTCGGCACTGCGGCGATCTCGGTGGTCGGCGTGGTCTTCCTCGGCGAGAAGGTCGACGCGCTCAAGATCACCGCCCTGGCGCTGATCATCGCCGGTGTGGTGCTGCTGAACGTACGCGGCGCGCACTGACCTCAGACGCGACGAAGCCCCCGCATCACTGCGGGGGCTTCGTCGTTCGTAACTGGATCTACTCGGCGGCGGCCTCGACGGCGGCCTGCGGCGGAGCCTCGGGGAGCTCCAGCTCGGCCTTCGCGCGACCCTCGAACGTGAACGTCGCTTCGGCGCCTTCGCCCTCGACGCCCACCAGGACCAGCTGGCCCGGACGGAGATCGCCGTACAGCAGCTTCTCCGCCATGACGTCCTCGATCTCGCGCTGCACCGTGCGACGCAACGGACGCGCACCGAGCACCGGGTCGAAACCGCGCGTGGAGAGCAGGGACTTGGCCTCGAGGGTGAGCTCGATGCTCATGTCCTTCTCGGCGAGACGCTTCTCCAGCGAGTCGATCATCATGTCGACCATCTGCAGGATCTCTTCCTGCGTCAACGGCGGGAAGACGATGATCTCGTCGACACGGTTGAGGAACTCAGGCCGGAAGTGCTGCTTGAGCTCGATCGAGACGCGTTCCTTCATCTTGTTGTAGGAACCCGCGACGTCGCCGGCCTGGCTGAAGCCGAGGTTGACGCCCTTGGAGATCTCACGAGCACCGAGGTTGGTCGTCATGATCACGACCGCGTTCTTGAAGTTGATGACGCGGCCCTGACCGTCGGTGAGGTGTCCCTCCTCGAGGATCTGCAACAGCGAGTTGAAGATGTCGGGGTGGGCCTTCTCGATCTCGTCGAACAGCACGACGGAGAACGGACGGCGGCGGACCTTCTCGGTGAGCTGGCCACCCTCTTCGTAGCCGACATAGCCGGGAGGTGAGCCGAACAGACGGGACACGGTGTGCTTCTCGCTGTACTCGCTCATGTCGAGCTGGATCAGCGAGTCCTCGTCGCCGAACAGGAAGTTGGCGAGCGCCTTCGACAGCCAGGTCTTGCCGACTCCGGAGGGCCCGGCG
>JAWWPE010000128.1:0-2626 GCA_033850895.1 Nocardioidaceae bacterium
GCGTGTTGACCTTGTCGATCTCGCCGGCGTCTCCGGAGATGCTGAATCCACTGATCCCGTCGGCCCAGCGGGCAGCTCGCCGCATGGCTTTCGGACCCATCGCGCCGGCGAGGAGCTTCGGGCCACCGGGCTGCAACGGGGTCGGGCCCACCGGCTCGGCTCCCTCGAACGGCGGCCGCCCGGCGAGCAGTTCGCGTAGCTCGGCGATGTTGGCGTCGAGCCGCTGGTGGCGTCGGGCGTACTCCCGACCGAGCGCGCGGTAGTCGTCCTCGCGAGCACCGACGCCGACTGCAATGTCGAGGCGACCTGCCGCGAGGTTGTCCAGGGTGCCGATCTGCTGCGCGACCATCGGCATCGCGTGCTGTGGAAGGACCCAGAGGTTGGCGAAGATGCGGACTCGCTCCGTGACCGCCGCGCAGGCGGCCAGGCTGGCCACCATCTCTGGATTGCTGAACGTGACGCGCTCGCCGGCAGAGACGCTGGAGAACGGTCCGGCATCGATTCCGCGCGCCCAGTCGACCGTGGTCCGGGGTCCGTAGCCGCGTGCCATCTGGGGGAGTGCAACCCCGACGTTCATACGAGTCACACGGGATTCGACCACACGGGTTACCGGCACGCAAGAGACCGCGCCGTCTGGCGCCGGACCGCGCTGGGCCTGCTAGGTTTCCTCGACCGGGGAGATCGAAGGGAAGAGCTGTGGCTGGACGGTTCGACGGCAAGCGGGCACTGGTGACCGGCGCGGCCGGCGGGGTCGGGCACTCGATGGTCGACCTGCTGGCTGGCGAGGGAGCATCCGTCGTGGGCGTCGACCTGAACGCTGCCGACGGCATGCTCGCCTGCGACGTCAGTGACGAGACGTCCGTACGCAGTGCTGTCGCGGCGGCTGTCGAGCGGCTGGGTGGCCTCGACATCGTGGTCAACGTCGCGGGCATCGACCAGTTCCGCAAGTTCGAGGATCTCGATCTCGCGACCTGGCAGCGGCACCTCGGGGTCAATCTGACCGGTCCGATGCTGGTGAGCCAGGCGGCCCTGCCTCACCTGCGCGAGAGCAAGGGCAACATCGTCACGGTCGCCTCGATCGCCGGCCTCCGTGCTCAGCCGTACCAAGCCGCGTACTGCGCCTCGAAGGCCGGCGTCATTCTGCTGATGAAGTCGCTGGCGCTCGAGCTGGCCGCGGACGGAATCCGGGTCAACACGGTGTGCCCCGGCGGCATCCAGACGGACCTGCCGACCAACGCGGCCGCCGAGCACGCCGACACGGTCCTCGACTGGGAGCTGCTGATGGAGACCGCCGGTGCCCGCTACGGGTTCATGCCGCCCAGTGACGTGGCCGACGCCGTTGCCTACCTTGCCTCCGATGCGGCGGCCTCGGTGACCGGGGCCGTGCTGTCGGTCGACCGCGGCACCGCCTGCTGAGGTCTCGACCCGTCCAGGATCGCGGAGCGTGCTGCGCACCTCACGGCGGACCGGCGACCGATTGAGCGGGTCAGCTGATCCCGGGGAGACTCTGGGTAGCGGCGCCCTCCTCGGCGGGTGCCTCCTCTGGCGGCTCGATGTTCTCAGCCTCGTCAGGTCCCTCGGCCGGCTGCTCAGGGTGTGGTGTCGTCATGGTGGATCCTTCCGATCGCTGGGTCATGACGTCCTACCCCGTGCGCATGCGACAAATCAGGCGATGGGCAGGTCCGCGCACACGGCTCAGATCGGCATGAGCTCGGGCCGCTTCGGCTGGACCCCGTCCCCGGTCGACCGGCCCGTGACGCGGCGATACATCCACGGCCCCACGAACGTCCGGGCCCAGTCCAGATCGGTACGCAGCTGGGTACGGCGGGTGGCGGCCTCGGGCACCGGCAGGCCGAAGGGTGGATGGTCGTGCGCTACGCCCAAGGTGTCGAGGACCTCGAGCGCGGCTCGGTGGTGGCCGAGCGGGGAGAGATGCACGCGGTCCACGTCCCACAGGCGGGTGTCCCTGGCCTCGCTGATGCGCCAGTTGTCGACGAGGAGGGCATCACGCGTGTCGACGACCTCACGGATCAGTTCGTTGAAGATCGCGATTCGTCCGCGGAGGGCCGAGAACGGGCCAGAAGCCGCCGCACCGTGCGTGAAGAGGAGGACCCTCGCGCCTGCATCATTGGCGCGACCGACAGCGGCGTCGATGTCGCCGACCAAGGCGTCCAGGTCGACCCGAGTGCGCAGGATGTCGTTGCCCGCGCCCTGCAGCGAGAGCAGATCCGGCTGGAGGGCGAGCGCAGGATCGAGCTGCTGCCCGATGATCTCGTGGACCCGGTGGCCGCGGATCGCGAAGTTGGCGTAGCCGAAGTCGTCGGACTGCCTGGCGAGCACCTCTGCCACTCGGTCTGCCCAGCCCCGTACGCCATTGGGTCGCGTCTCGTCGGGGTCTCCGACCCCCTCGGTCCAGGAGTCACCGATGGCCACATAGCGGTGGTAGATCGTCACGTCTCCATTCTCTCCTCCCGCCAGAACGCAGGACGCCCCCGGCCCGATGAGGGTCG
Source organism: Nocardioidaceae bacterium (assembly GCA_033850895.1). Taxonomy (GTDB): domain Bacteria; phylum Actinomycetota; class Actinomycetes; order Propionibacteriales; family Nocardioidaceae; genus Aeromicrobium. The sequence goes on from JAWWPE010000128.1 coordinate 2,511, forward strand.
AGGGCGTACTGGTCACGTCGTCATGACCGGTGCTTCAGCAGGTCGTGGTGTGAGGGACGGAGGGGTCACCTGGCCGTCGCGCGGCACCTTGCCTGCTCCACCGGTCAGATGTCGTA
>JAWWPE010000167.1:0-5423 GCA_033850895.1 Nocardioidaceae bacterium
CGTCGGCGCTACGGATCGTCCAGCCGTCCGGGTCCATCACGATCTCGTCGGTCGTCTGCAGGAACCACGGCTCGATGGCGATCACCAGGCCCGGCTGCAGCGGGAAACCGCGGCCGGTTCGTCCGTCATTGGGAATGTGGGGGTCGCCGTGCATCGTCCGGCCAACACCGTGGCCGCCGAACTGGGTGTTGATCCTCAACCCGTGCGAGCGACCGACGTCGCCGATCGCGGCCGAGATGTCGCCGACCTTGTTTCCGGCCCGAGCGACCGCGATCGCGGCATCGAGCGCCTCCTGCGCGTGAGCGATCAGCGCGACGTCTTCGTCGCGGGGGGTGCCGACGATGACGCTCACCGCCGAGTCGCACACCCAGCCGTTGACGGACACCGCGAAGTCGAGGCTGACCAGATCGCCGTCGCGGAGGGCGTAGTCGTGCGGGAGCCCGTGCAGCACCGCGTCGTTGACCGAGGTGCACAGGACCTTGCCGAACGGCATCGCGCCGAACGAAGGGTGGTAGTCGATGTAGCAGGACTCGGCGCCCCGCTCGCGGATCATCGTGTGGGCAAGCGCATCCAGATCGAGCAGGTTGACGCCGACATCGGCCGCTTCGGACAGTGCGGTCAGGACAGAGCCGACGAACGCTCCGGCCGGTCGCATCTCGTCGAGCTGGGTCGGGGTGAGCAGCTCGATCACGGCTGATTCTCCCGGCCGCGAGCCATGCCGACCTGCGCGAACGCGACGGCCGCCACCAACCCGATCGTGCCGAGGGTCCCCAGCAGACCGCTGCGATAGATCTGCACGTCATTGGCAGTGACGACCGTGGACGCCAATGTCGCGCCGGCCATCAGGCCGAGCAGGGTCGCCAGCAGGTTGACGCTCGTGGGTGTCGCGGACCAGGTGCGGTAGGCACTGCCGGCGATCAACGCGGCACCCACGACGATCAGCACCTTGAGGACGGTCATGGTGTCCGAGGACAGGTCGACATCGGTGAACCGGTCGACGACGTACGAGCCCACGATGACCAGCTCACCGAGGCCGAGCACGAACAACCAGAGTCCACTCTTCACGCCGCCACAATACGCGGAGAGCTCGGCGCGGCTCCTGCCGAGTACCGGGCGATCGGAGGTGCGGCCACCCGTTCGGTGGACCCAGCAGTGGCCGATCGGACGATGCGCGACGTTGCCGGGTGCGACGAGGGTGGAGCCATGGCAATCATCCAGGTGCGCGACCTGCGCAAGACGTACGGCACGAAGGTCGCCGTAGACGGCATTGACCTCGACGTGGAGTTCGGCGAGATCCTCGGATTCCTCGGTCCCAACGGCGCGGGGAAGACCACCACGGTGGAGTGCATCGCCGGCCTCCGACGCCCCGACTCCGGCACGGTCGAGGTCGCCGGACACGATCCCGTCGCCGAGCGTGAGGTCATCACCAAGCTCGTCGGCGTGCAGCTGCAACAAGCCGGCCTGCAGGCCAAGCTCACCGTCCGCGAGGCCCTCGAGCTGTATGCATCGTTCTACGACAACCCCCGCGATGGGCTCGAGCTCGCCGACCGACTGGCCATCGGTGAGTCGTTGGACGTCCGCTACGGCAAGCTGTCCGGTGGCCAGCAGCAACGTGTGGCGATCGCCCTGGCCCTGATCGGCCGGCCGCGGATAGCCCTGCTCGACGAGCTCAGCACTGGCCTCGACCCACGCTCCCGACGAGATGTCTGGGAGCTGGTCGAAGAGGCCCGCAACGACGGCACGACAATCATCCTGGTCACCCACCTGATGGAGGAGGCCCAGCGACTCTGCGACCGGCTGGCACTGATCAACGGCGGCCGGGTTACCGCGCTCGACACACCGGACGGGTTGGTCAGTCGCTCGGCCGCACCGACGGTCATGGCGTTCTCGCCCTCTCGCTCGATCGACCTCGGACCACTCCGTACTCTCCCGGGCGTCGCCGACGTCTCCGATCGCGCCGGTCGCGTCGAGGTCGTCGGCACGGACGACTCCGTCACTGCCGCGCTCTCCTGGCTCCATGCGCATGACATCACCCCGACCCGCCTCCGCGTCACGGAGTCGACCCTCGACGACGCCTACCTGACCCTCACCGCTTCCGCCCCGGAGGAGAACTGATCATGGCCAGCCCCGCGCGCACCATCCTTCGCACCGAGTCGAAGCTGTTCCTCCGCGAACCCGGCGGACTGTTCTGGGTCGTCGTGTTCCCGACCCTGCTGCTTGTCATCCTCGGCAGCATCCCGTCGTTCCGCGAGCACTCCAAGGATCTCGGAGGCTCCCGTGTCGTCGACCTCTACGTGCCCATCTCGATCCTGCTGTCCACGATCATGGCGTCGATCCAGGTCATGCCGGGCATCCTCACCACCTATCGCGAGCAGCGAGTGCTTCGCCGTATCGCAACGACCCCGGCCCGCCCGTCACAGCTGTTGTTCGCCCAGTACGTCCTGCACGGCGCGGCGGTCGTCGCGGCATCGGCGCTGGTCGTCTTGGTCGGCCGGATCGCGTTCGACGTCAAGCTCCCCGGGTCCGCGGTGTCATACGTGCTGATCTTCGTGCTCGCGCTGCTGGCCTTCCTGGCGATCGGCGGAGTCATCACGAGCCTGTCCCCCACTGCGAAGATCTCCACGACGCTCGGCACCATCACGTTCTTCCCGATGATGTTCACCGCAGGACTCTGGGCGCCGGTGCAGACCATGCCGCACGTCCTGCGGACGATCGTCGAGCTGACTCCCGGAGGTGCCGCAGCCCGCGGGATGGACCAGGCCGCGCTCGGCCACTGGCCCTCCGCGCACTTCCTGCTCGTTCTTGTCGTGTGGGCCGTGGGGATGGGTGCGATCGCCGCGAGATACTTCCGATGGGAGTGAGGACGGGGTGAAGGCAGTGAGGGCGAGGGAATGAGAGCGTTCAACGTCGACGAACCGACATCGTCGTTCCTCGCCAACGCCACGGGCCCGGTGACGGTCTTCCTCCGTCGCGGGCCGTACGCCCTACTCGCCGTCGCCTCGATTGCGGCCGCGGTCAGCGCATCGAGCATCGGTACGTCCCGGGGCGAGGCGATCGCAATCGTGGCGCTCGTGGTCCTCCTCGGCGGCCTGCACTGGCTCTGCGCTGACCGACGATGGGGACCCAGCCTGGTCGATCGGACCGGCGCGACGTACGTGACGGTTCGGACGATCGCGGCCTTCGCGGTCACGTGGCTCAACCCGTTCTTCGCGATCTTCGCCCTGATCGGCTACTTCGACGCGGGCTTGTATGTCCGCAAGCCCTGGACCTGGGTCGTGCTTTTGACGACCGCGGTGACCCTTGCCGGCTCGCAGTCCGGTGGACTGCCGCCGGACGGTGTGGGCCAGCTCGGCCTCTTCATCGGATTGTTCATCATCAATGGCGCCCTCACGATCGTGATGGCCAACGCCGACGCCCATGAGTCCCGCATCTCCGAGGAGCGCAAGAGCACGATCGGCCAGCTGGAGGAAGCCAACACCCGACTCGAAAGCGCATTGAGCGAGAACGCCGAGCTTCAGGCCCAGCTCGTGCAGCAGGCTCGCGAGACCGGCGTCCACGACGAGCGCGAACGGCTCGCCCTGGAGATCCACGACACCCTCGCGCAGAGCCTGACCGGAATCGTCACCCAGCTGCAGGCCGTCAGCGATGTGGAGGCCCCGGCCAATCGCGAGCACATCAAACGGGCCGCCGATCTCGCCCGCGAGGCGCTCGGGGAGGCCCGGCGATCCGTCCAGGGTCTGCTCCCGCTCCGGCTCGACAGCGCCGGCGTCGTGGAGGCGCTCACCGAGCTGACCCGCGACTGGTCCGCCACCACCGGCGTCGCCAGTGAGCTGGTCGTCACCGGCCGCGTCCAGCCACTGCATCGCGACATCGAGTCCACCGTGCTGCGGGTCGCCCAGGAGGCGCTGACCAATGTCGGCAAGCACGCTGATGCCGACCGGGTCGGCGTGACGCTGTCCTACACCGATGACGAGCTGGTCCTCGACGTACGCGACGACGGCTCCGGTTTCGCCTCGGTCGCCAGCCCGCCGGACGGGCACGGCATCGGACTGCACGGCATGCGGCAGCGGGCCGCTCGGGTGGCCGGCGAGCTGGTCGTCGAGTCCGAGCCCGGTGGCGGCACCGCCGTCTCGCTGCGAGTTCCGGCGGTGCCACATGCCTGAGATCACGCTCCTGCTGGTCGACGACCACCCCGTCGTACGCGATGGTCTGCGCGGCATGTGCGAGTCAGAGCCCGACTTCCGGGTGGTGGGCGAGGCCAGTGACGGAATCGAAGCCGTCCAGCTGGCCAAGGAGCTGAGGCCCGACGTCGTGCTGATGGACCTCCGGATGCCCGGCGGCAGCGGGGTCGAGGCGATCGCCGCTCTTGCTGCGGCGGGCAGCTCCGCCAATGTGCTGGTCCTCACGACGTACGACACCGATCGCGACATCATGGCGGCGCTCGACGCGGGGGCGACCGGCTATCTGCTGAAGGACGCGCCGCGAGACGAGCTGTTCGGGGCGATCCGCGCGGCCGCTGCCGGTGAGTCCGTGCTGTCGCCGGCCGTCGCGACGCGGGTCGTGTCGCGGGTGCGTACGTCGGGCTCGGAGGAGCTCAGCGGGCGCGAGGCAGATGTGCTCGCGCTGGTTGCCAGGGGCCGGTCCAACCGGGAGATCGCGCGGGCGTTGTTCGTCAGCGAAGCCACCGTCAAGACCCACCTCGGCCACGTCTACGTCAAGCTCGGCGTCAACGACCGGGCGTCAGCCGTTGCCACGGCATACGACCGAGGACTCCTCGGCCGCTAGCCCTCCAGGTCCTAGCCCTCCAAGGACGTGCGGAAGCGTTGCATCCCGCTGACCCAGTGATCGGTGTCGGCGGCCTTGCGGGCGTACATCGTGCCGACCTCCGGGTGCGGCAGCGCGAAGAACGTGCCGGCTTCGATCGCGGCAAGCAGTACGTCGGCGACGTCCAACGGGTCGAGGGTCTCGCCGGCGCTGGTCACCGCATTCAGGCCGAGCTTGGCGTCACCCTCGAGGCTCGACTCACCTGCCACGAGCATGTCGGTGCGCACGCCCATCGGGCACAGGCAGCAGACCTGGACGCCCAGGTCGCCGTACGTCGCGGCGAGCCATTCGGCGAAGCCGACCGCCGCGTGCTTGGTGGCGGAGTACGTCGGCGAGCCGAGCTGGGTGAGCAGCCCCGCTGCCGAGGCGGTGCTGACGAAGCAACCGCTGCCGCGTTCGACCCAGCCAGGCACCAGCGCGCGGGCCGCCGCCACGTGCCCCATCACGTTGACGTCCCAGGACAGCTGCCACTCCGCATCCGTGGCCTCGAGACCGAAGCCCTTGAAAACGCCGGCATTGGCGACGAACAGGTCGACCGGGGCGCCGGCCGCCCCGATCAGCGCGTCGACGTGCGCCGAGTCGGAGGCATCGCCGGCGAC
>JAWWPE010000205.1:0-6651 GCA_033850895.1 Nocardioidaceae bacterium
ATCCACCGAAATACATGAGAGTTCCTCTCGTCGTGTCACTGGACGTGAACTCGCCTGAAGTACCCCGCTGCGCCCATCTCAATCTCGTCAGGCGTCGGTCGTGCGTACGAGGTGCGCGCCCCTGCGAGCGCACCTACCGTGAAGCCACCATGGTCCGTCTACGTCGTACGTCCGCGAGCTCGCCCGGCTGGGCGCGGGTACGCCACGGCCGCGGTTTCCGCTATCTCAATGAAGACGGTGGACCGCTCGCCGAGATCGATGTGGAGCGCTGCCGTCGACTCGTCATCCCGCCGGCCTGGACCGAAGTGTGGATCTGCCCGGTGGAAAACGGTCACCTTCAGGCGGTGGGCACCGATGTCGCCGGACGGCGGCAATATCTGTACCACCCGGAGTGGCGGATTCGGCGCGACACGGAGAAGTTCGAGAAGATGGAGGGCTTCGCCTCCTCGCTGCTGAAGCATCGAGCCAAGTCCCGCCGCGACCTCGGCGGTGACGACCTCGGACTCGAGCGCGTTGTGGCGACCGCATTCAGCCTGCTCGACATCGGCATGTTCCGTATCGGCTCGGACCGATATGTCGAGGAGAACGGCAGCTACGGCCTCACCACCCTGGAGAAGCACCACGTACACACGGCCGGGCGTGGGGTGTCGTTCTCGTATGCCGCCAAGTCGGGCCAGGAGGTCGAGGTGACGGTGCGCGACGAGCGGGTTCGGGACGTGCTGGAGGCGCTTCGACGTCGACGCGGCGGCGGGGACCGGTTGCTGGCCTACAAGGCCGGCAACCGCTGGCACCCGCTTGATGCTGACGACGTCAACACCTACATCAAGGACCTGCTGGGGGAGCCCTATTCGGCCAAGGACTTCCGAACCTGGCGCGGCACGTCGATCGCCGCCCTGTCGTTGGCCCGAGCCGATCGCGGCACGCCCACAGCTCGCAAGAAGTCGGTGGCAGCGGCGATGCGCGACGTGTCGGAGCACCTGGGCAACACCCCAGCGATCGCCAGGTCGTCATACGTCGACCCGCGGGTCGTCGACCTGTTCCACGACGGCATCACCGTCAAGCCTGACCATCGCCGGGTCGCGCCCGGCGCCACGGTCAGTCGGACGCTGGAGCGTCAGGTGCTCCGGATGCTGCGCCGAGCGTGACGGTCACAGCGCCGACTCGATGGCCCGCCAGAACGTCGGATATGCGTACACCGTGTTCTTGAGGGTGGCGACCGGGATCTCCGCGCGCACCGCGAAGGCCAGCGCGGCGAGTGTCTCCCCACCGGCGGGGCCGGCGCTCGTTGCTCCGACGATGACGTCGCGGTCCTCGTCGATGACGATCTTGATCAGGCCGTCGTTGCCCACGCCGTGCACGAAGCCACGGCTGCTGGCGGCCAGATCGGTCAGCCCGACCCGGATGTTGATGCCCTTGTCGCGGGCCTGGCTCTCGGTCATGCCGACTCCCCCGACCTCCGGGTCGGTGAACGTCACCCGCGGGAAGCTGGTGTCGTACGGCTGCTGCTCCTCGCCGAGGATCGTCCGCGCCACCCGCTCGGCGTGATACATCGACAGGTGGGTGAACGCGCCTCGTCCGACGATGTCGCCGATCGCCCAGAGCCCCTCCTTGACCTGCATCGAGTCGTCGACGGTGAGGAAGCGGTCGGCTTCGACGCCCACCGTCTCCAGTCCGATGCCATCGAGGCGGGACTTGCGACCAGCCGCCACGAGCAGCTTCTCCGCCTCATACGTCGCGTCGCCACAGGTCACGGCGAATCGCTCACCGTCGTGGTCGACCCGGTCGATGGTGATCCCGGCATGGACCGCGATGCCCTCGGCCTCGAAGACACCGGCGAGCAGCTCTGACGACTCCGGCTCCTCGGGAGCGAGAATGCGCGGTGCCACGTCGAGCACGGTAACCTGGGTGTCGAAGCGGGAGTATGCCTGCGCCAGCTCGAGCCCGATCGCGCCACCGCCGATCACGATCAGCGAGGCCGGTGCCACGTCGTTCTTGAGGGCTTCCCGGTTGGTCCAGTACGGGCTGTCGGCGAGGCCTGGGATCGGCGGCACCGACGCGGTGGTGCCGGTGTTGAGCACGACCCCCTTGGCGGCGGTGAAGGTCTGGTCGCCGACTTCGACCGTGCGGTCTCCGACCAGCCGGCCGTGCCCGCGGACCAGCGTGGCTCCGGCGTCGGTGATGCGATCCGCGGCGACGGTGTCGTCCCAGTTGTCGGTCGCCTCGTCACGGATGCGCTTCGCGACGATCGAGAAGTCGGGCGTGACCGATACCGATCCGGCCAGCTTCTCCACCCGTCGGGCCTCCTCGAGGGCGTTGGCGGCGCGGATCAGCATCTTGGAGGGGATGCAGCCCCAGTAGGGGCATTCACCGCCGACCAGCTCGGCCTCGACGGCCACCACGGACAGGCCGGCCTTGGCGAGTCGGGCGACGAGGGCCTCCCCGCCGGGTCCGAGGCCAACGACAACGACGTCACAGTTCTGATTGGGCATGCCCTCATACTCCGGCACGCGCGCTCGCGCCGCCAGCACCGGGACGTGACAGAGCCGTGACACCCGCGAACTACTTTGGTGGGGTGAGTGCGCCATCGTTTCGTGATCTGAGACCGATCGCGATCCCCGCGTACGGGCCGGTGTTCTTCTCCGCCATCGGCACCGGCGCGATCATCCCGGTCATCGCCCTCACCGCTCGCGACTTCGGGGCCAGCGTCGGGACCGCTGCCCTCATGGTCGCGCTGCTCGGGTTGGGTCAGCTGATCGGCGATGTGCCAGCCGGCGCGATTGCCGCGCGGTTCGGTGAGAAGCGGGCGCTGCTGCTGGCGTCCATGCTCGAGTTCTTCGGCGGGCTGGGCTGCCTGCTGGCCCGCAACATCGGGCTGCTCGCTGCATCGATCCTGGTCATCGGCATCGCGACGGCGATCTTCAGCCTGGCTCGCCAGTCGTACATGGCGGTCGTCGTCCCGGTCCCCCTGCGCGCCCGAGCCATGTCGACGCTCGGCGGGGTGAGCCGCATCGGTGCCTTCATCGGCCCCTTCGTCGGTGCCGGCGTCATCGTGAAGTTCGGGATCCACGGCGCGTACGCCGTCGACATGCTGGCATCCGTGGCGGCGTTCGCCGTGGTGCTGGGGAGCACCGACATCACGGCGGATGAACGCACTGGCGAGAGCCACCGCAACCGCGCGTCCGTGCTGCGGTCGTTCGGGCAGCATCGCAAGACCTTCCTGACCCTGGGCGTCGGGGTGATGCTGCTGTCGGCGGCCCGCAACGCCCGCATCGCGATCGTGCCGCTGTGGGCGGCTTCGCTCGGACTCAACGCGGCCCACGCCTCGTTGATCGTCGGCATCTCGGGTGCCGTCGACATGCTGCTGTTCTATCCCGGTGGCGCGATGATGGATCGTCGCGGACGAGTCGCGGTGGCGACCCCCAGCATGTTGTTGCTCGGCACCGGGATGATCGCGATCGTCCTCACCAACGACTTCTGGGCGCTCGTCTCGGTCGGCGTCCTCCTGGGCATCGGCAATGGCATCGGGTCAGGGCTGATCATGACGCTGTCCGCGGACGCCGCACCGGCGATCGGCCGGGCCCAGTTCCTCGCCTGCTGGCGACTCATGTCGGACAGCGGCTCGGCTCTCGGCCCTTTGCTGATGAGCGCGATCACGATCGCGTTCCCGCTGGCCGCGGCCAGCGTCGTGATGGGGTTGGTCACGTACGTCGGTGCCGGCTGGCTGAGGGTCTACGTGCCGAGGTACGACCCGGTTCTCCTGGCTAATGCGAAGCCAGACTAGTTCGCGGCAAGCATGTGAAGCGGGTCGATGACTCCGTAGCCCGAGGCGTCGTCACGGCCGGCCGCGCCGATGTTGTGGGCCGAGGACTGCATCCGACTCTGGACGGTGGCCGCCTTCCAGCCCTTGCCCAGCTTCTCGATCTCCAGCGCGGCGGCTGCGGACGCGTACGGCGTGGCCATCGAGGTGCCGGAGAGGATGCAGTAGCCGACGCCGGCGGCGCAGCCCAGCTCCGAATCGGGGTGGTCGATCATGGTCGACACGATGCCGCTGCCGGGTGCGACAACGTCGACCCAGCTGCCGCAGTCGGAGTACGACGCCAACGCGCCGTTGGAGGAGATTGCGCCGACGCCGAGCACGCCGGGATAGGCCGCCGGGTAGCTCGGTTGCGTACGCCCGAGACCCAGCAGGCCGCCGTGGCAGCCGTCATTGCCGGCCGCAGCGGCGACCACGACGTTCTTCGAGATGGCGTACGCCACGGCCGCCCGCTCGGCGTTGTCACTCTGGGTCGAGCCGAGCGAGAGGTTGATGACATCGGCCCCGTGGTCGGCGGCCCAGATGATCCCCTTGGCGACATCGTCGGAAGATCCCGAGCCGCGCGGGTCGAGCACCCGCACCGGCAGGATGCGTGCCCTTCTGGCGAGTCCGGCGACACCGCGGTGATTGCCGGCAATCGCAGCGATGATGCCCGCGACGTGCGTGCCATGGCCGTTCTGGTCGGTCGCCGGGGTGCCCGGATCCACGTAGTCCTTGCCGCTGAGCACGTGCCCCTTGAGGTCCGGGTGGCCGGCGCGGACGCCGGTGTCGACGACCGCGACGACGACGCCGGTGCCGGTCGACTTCTTCCACACCGACTCGGCGTGGAACCTGGTCAGTGCCCACTGCTTGGAGCGGTAGGTGTCCTTCGACGACGTCGTCGACGCCGCCACGGGATGGGCGATGTCGACCCCGATCGTCGAGCTCTTCGACAATCCGGCGGTGATCAGCTTCAGCGCCTCGGGGCGCGAGGACGCGGTGGTGCTGACGATGCGCGGAGCAGCGGACGTATGAGTCGTCACGACGACCCGCAGGGGTTGTCCGGGTAGGGCCGTGGCGAGGATCGACGCAGCCAGCCGCTCCAGCGGGGTCTGTTCGTCCGCCTGGGCGACCGTGCCGGTCGTCGTCAGGAGCACCGCCCCGACGGAGAGGCCGATCGCGGCGCGGCGTACGTACGTGAGAGATGGTGCGGCCCGCATGAGTCACCTTTCCGATGTGTCCCACAGATCAACGCACCAGCGGCGTCGGTGTTACGCCATCCGGCCGCCCGGATGAAGCCGACCTGACCGAGAATTTTGCCGCTATCGTGCACGTCATGGCGGCGACCAGGGCAAGCGACGCTGACCGCGATGCCTGTGTCGAGGACATCGAGTCCGCGTTCGCCGACGGCCGGATCACCGATGCCGAGCGAGAGTCCCGCACGCAATCGGCTTTGCAGGCGAAGACCTTGCCCGAGCTGTCCGCGCTGGTGGCGGATCTGCGTCCCCAGCCCAAGCCGTCCTCGAGCCCCAGGGTTCCGCCGCCGCCGGAGTTCCACGAGCTGCCGAGCCTGACGCCCGATCCGCCGGCACACGTGATCTCCCCCGGGGCTCTCAGGGCGCTGCTGATCGTGGTGGTGATCGGCGCGTTCACCGCCCTGGGCATCTGGGTCTTCGCCGGCACCGGCGACCACGGCGACCCGCCCGCCACCACGTTCCCGACCCTGCCGGCCACCTCAGCGCCGACGATCACGCCCAATCCGCCGGTCCTGAAGGGCAAGCTCGCACTGCACACGGCGGCCGGCTTCACGAAGTTCGTCGCGCTGACGAAGACCAAGTTCGGCACCACACTGGTCGAGTCAGCTGCGCTCTATCCGGACTACGCCAGCGTCAACATCGCCACCGCGGCGAACCCCCGGCACACAGAGCGCTGGTACTTCGCCAAAGGGTACGAAGGTGAGCCGAGCAAGGGCACGATCAGCGTAGGCACCCCGCTGATCGACATCGCCCGGGTCGACACCGCAGCCCTCGTCGATGCCATCCACCGGTCACCGTCGGTGCTGGGGGTGGAGAACGTCGACACGACGTACGTGATCCTCGAGTCGTGGGAGGGCAAGCCGGCGATGGCGATCTATGTGTCGAATGAATTCCACGAGACCGGCTACTGGGTGTTCAGCCTGTCGGGCAAGGAGATCTTCCGCTACGCGTTCGAGTGAGCTGGGCTCTTGGGTTCGTGCCAGCGGGCGAAGCTGTAGGCGAGCAGCACCCACGCGGCGATCGCCGAGGCCCACAGGCCGATGGCCGTTGCCCAACCGTGGGCCGGGAGCTCCGGCCCGAATCCGACGCCGAGCACGGTGAACTCCGGGATGTCCGGGCTCTGCCACCAGATCACCCCGAGCGCGAACAGCCAGACTCCGCCGAGAATGCTGAGGGCGATGCGAGGCCAGGTCGCGACGCCGTACTTGGCTGCTTCGGTGGCGCGGCGTTCCAGCGGCTCGAGCACCCGTTGCGCCCAGACGTAACGCCGGGACAACAGTGCGACCCCGGACACCACGATCAGCATTCCCGGCCCCGGAAGCGGCATCAGCACGATGCCGACGGGGATCAGGATCCACCCCAGGATCTCGAGCCCGGCGCGCCGGAACCACGACGTCACCGCACTGCCGAGGCCCATGCCTCCATGATGACATTCACACCCCACATTTCAGATGGCGGAACCCCGGAGACCGGGGAACAATTGCGCGGTGAACAAAGCCTCCGCACTCCTGGACCTCGCCGAAGAGACCCTCGGCCTGCAGCTGCCGATCCGCCTGCGGGCCTGGGACGGCAGCGAGGCCGGCGTGCCCGGTGCGCCGGTCG
>JAWWPE010000207.1:0-6276 GCA_033850895.1 Nocardioidaceae bacterium
AGATCGTTCGCGAGGTAGCCCTTGAACCTGAGGACGCCTGGCGACGCCTCACCGATTGGCGGGAGCACGGTTCGTACGTGCCGCTCACCACGATCGCCCTGACGCCGGGCGGATTCGATGCCTTCACCGGTCTGGGCCGGTTCGGATTCCATGACCCTATGGACGTGGTGGAGTCGCGCGAGCCGTCGTACTGCCGGCTCGAGAAGCGCGGGCGGGTCGTGAAGGGATGGGCCGAGCTGAGCGTCGAACCACTCGGCAACGGCAGCCGGGTGACCTGGCGCGAAGAAATCCGAGTCCGCGGTGTGCCGCGGGCATTCGACGGGTTGACGCGGGCAGCGAGCACACGGCTGTTCTCGCGAGTCATCGACGGACTGCTGAGTCAGTAGCCGGGCCGTACGATCGAGGCATGGGGCACACTCCGGAAGCTGAAGCGGTCGACATCTGCCGCGACCTGATCCGCATCGACACGTCGAACTATGGCGACGATTCGGGTCCGGGGGAGCGCAAGGCCGCTGAGTACGTCGCGGCGTCTCTCGCCGAGGTGGGGATCGAGTCGGAGATCTTCGAGTCGGAGAGCGGTCGAGCCAGTCTCGTCGCACGCTGGGGCAACCAAGACTCATCACGGCCGGGACTGCTGATCCACGGACACCTCGACGTGGTCCCCGCGCAGGCTGCCGACTGGCAGGTCGACCCGTTCGCGGCCGAGGTCGTCGATGGCTACCTGTTCGGCCGCGGTGCGGTCGACATGAAGGACTTCGATGCCATGCTGCTGTCGGTCGTACGCGCCCGGCAGCGCGCGGGCGCGATACCGGACCGCCCGATCACCTTGGTGTTCACCGCCGACGAGGAAGCCGGGGGTCTCAAGGGCGCGCACTGGATGGTTGAGCACCACCCTGACCTGTTCGAGGGCTGCACCGAGGCGATCGGCGAGGTCGGCGGCTTTTCGACCGAGATCGGCGGACAGCGCCTCTATCTCATCGAGAGCGGTGAGAAGGGCATCTCCTGGATGCGCCTGCGCGCCCGGGGCACGGCCGGTCACGGCTCGATGCGTAACGCCGACAACGCCATCACCCACCTGGCACAAGGGCTCATTGCCCTCGGCGAGCACGCGTGGCCGGACGAGCCAGGCCCCTCGATGCGCCTGCTGCTCGACAAGGTCCGGGAGCTGACCGGCACCGATGGCTCTCCGGACGAGCTGCTGGAGCACTTCGGGCCAGCCGTACGCATGATCGGAGCGGGCATCCGCAACACCACCAACGCCACGATGCTCGAGGCCGGCTACAAGCACAACGTCATCCCCGGCGAGGCTGTCGCCTACGTCGATGGTCGCTTCCTGCCGGGCCACGCCGACAGGTTCATGCCGACGGTCCAGGAGATCGTCGGCGAGGGGATCCAGGTCGAGAACTACATCACCGAAGGGGCACTGGAGTATGCCTTCGAGGGCGACCTGGTCGACGCGATGACCGTGGCGCTGCACTCGCAGGACCCGGACGCCCACATCGCGCCGTTCCTGATGTCGGGCGGCACCGACGCCAAGGCGTGGCACAAGCTCGGCATCACGTCCTTCGGGTTCACCCCGCTCCGCCTGCCGGCCGATCTCGACTTCACCGCGCTGTTCCACGGTGTCGACGAGCGCGTGCCGCTCGACGCGCTGGAGTTCGGCTCGCGCGTCTTCGATGAGTTCTTGAACCTCATCTAACGGGCGACGCAGGTGTCTGACGCCCAGGACTGGCCAACCGTCGTCCTCGTTGCGAGTCCCTTCCTGGGAGCCTCCTGCTGGCAGCCTGTTGCCACCGTGCTGCGCGCGGCTGGGCATCGCGTTCTCACGACTCCAGCGAGCTCGCCAGACGAGGTACGCAATCCGGACCAGGTTCTCGACGCGATCGTCGAGGGCATTCCCGACACCGAGATCGTGCTCGTGCTGCACTCCAACGCCGGGCTGTATGCGGCCGCAATCGCAGCACGCCGTGCGGTGCGCGGCATGGTGTTCGTCGACGCAGGCATACCGGCGGACTCCGGAGCCCAGCAGCTGGCTCCCAAGCGAATGCTCGGCCACCTGCGAGCCCTCGCGGACTCCGACGGGCTCCTGCCCGCTTGGGACCGGTGGTTCGATGCCGCTGACATCGCCGAGCTGTTTCCCGATGGCCGCACCCAGCAGCGAGTGACCGCCGGGCTTCCGCGCGTGTCGCTGCGTTATCTGGAGTCACACCTCGAGATCGAGCCCGGCTGGCTGGACGCGACTGCGGCGGCCTATCTGGCATTCGGTGACACCTACCAGGCGGAGCTCGACCGAGCGCAGTTGCTGGGTTGGCCGACGGCGGTGCTGGAAGGCCGGCACCTGCACATGGTGATCGATCCGGAGGCAGTCGCCGCCGAGCTGCTCGTCCTGATCAGAGCGTGCTGCGCATCCGGATGATCTTGCGGCGGAGCACGACCGTACGGTCACCGGTCTCGGGGATGCGGAGTCGATCCAGCTCCCAGCCCTGATATTCGGCGGCATCGGTCAGCAACCGACATACCGCCTGGCGGGACTGCTGCCGCGGGATGGTGAGGTTCCAGAACTCGTACTCGATCATCGACTCCCTCTCTGGTGCCTTCATACGTCCTCGGACACGTCGTCGAGCGCCTGGATGATCTCGGGCGGCAGCTCGAGCTCCTCCGATGCCAGGCTTTCCTGCAGCTGTGCGGTCGTGCGCGCGCCGACGATGGCAGCGCTGACGCCGGGGCGGCCCAGCAACCAGGCCAGGGCGACGTGCGCCTCGGTGACGTCGAGGCCTTCGGCAGCACGGGCCAACGCCTCGACGACACCGGCCCGGTTCGGGGTGAGGTAGGCGCCGACGAAGGCCTCCCAGTGCGGATCGGCGGCTCGCGAGTCGGACGGTATGCCGCCGCGGTACTTGCCGGTCAACACCCCGCGGCCCAACGGCGACCAGGCCAGCACACCCATGCCGAGGTGCTCGACTGCCGGGATGACTTCCTGTTCGGCCGTCCGGCGGATCAGCGAGTACTCGACCTGGGTGCTCACCAGCGGCACGGCATCGGCCCGACCCGCCAGCCAGGTATGGGCGAACGCGGTCTGCCAACCCGTGAAGTTGGAGATGCCGACATAACGTGTGCGACCGGTACGCACGGCGTGCTCGAGCGCACCGAGCGTCTCCTCGAGCGGGACGAGCGGATCGTACGTGTGGATCTGCCAGAGATCGAGGTGATCGGTGCCGAGCTGGCGCAGGGACAGGTCGAGCTGGTCGAGCAGCGTGCGGCGTGATCCGTCACGGACGGTCTCGTCACCGCGGCGTATGAGACCTGCCTTGCCGGCCAGCACGATCTGGTCGCGAACGCCGGCCTTGGCGATCAGCGTGCCCAGCAGCTCCTCGCACGCGCCGTCACCGTAGATCGGCGCCGTGTCGACCAACGTGCCGCCGGCGTCCAGGAACGCCGCGAGCTGATCGGTGCCCTCGTATGCGTCGACCGAGGTGCCCCAGGTCATCGTGCCCAGCGCAAGCCGTGAGACCTCGAGGCCCGAACGACCGACGCGCCGATACTGCATGGGTGCAACGCTAGTCGGAGGTGGGAAGCGTCGCAGGTAGGCTCGCACGGTGGACTTCTTCCGTGCCGTGGTCCTGGGCTTGATCCAGGGTCTGACCGAGTTCCTTCCCATCTCCAGCAGCGCTCACCTCGCGATCTTCCCGAAGTTCTTCGGCTGGGACGATCCGGGCGCCGCGTTCACTGCGGTGATCCAGATCGGCACCGAGCTCGCCGTGGTGCTCTACTTCTGGCGCGACATCATCACGATCGCCGGTGGCTGGCTGCGCGGACTGTTCAGCGCCGACGCCCGCGAGGCCCTCGAGTGGCGGATGGGCTGGTTCGTCATCATCGGCTCGGTGCCGATCGTGGTGCTCGGTGTGCTGTTCCAGGACACCATCAAGCACCAGTTCCGCCACGTGGTGCTGATCGCGATAGCGCTCATCGTGTTCGGTGTGATCCTCGGCTTCGCCGAGCGCTGGGGCCTGAAGAATCGACCGATCGAGAAGCTCACGATGCGCGACGCCGTGCTCTTCGGATTGGCCCAGGCCTGCGCACTGTTCCCCGGGGTGTCGCGCTCGGGCGGCACGATCAGCATGGGTCTGTTGCTCGGCTACGACCGCAAGGCGGCGACGCGGTACGCGTTCCTGCTCGCGATCCCGGCCGTGCTCGGTGCCGGCATATACAACCTCAAGGACATCCCCAATCAAGCCAACGCGTACGGCACCGGTCCGACGATCGTCGCCACGGTGGTGTCGTTCGTCGTGGGTCTCGCGGTGATCCGCTGGTTGCTCAACTACGTGAGCACGAGGTCGTACACGCCGTTCGTGATCTATCGCATCGGGCTCGGCGTGCTGGTCCTCGTGCTCGTGGCGACGAGCGTCATTTCCTCGCACGTCGTTGTGAGCTGATTGGTGTTGTGAGCTGATTGGTGTCGTGAGCTAGAGCCAACCGGAGCGCTTGAACCGCCAGTAGACGTACCCGCAGATCGCGCCGATCGCCGCCACACAGAGCGGATAGCCGAGGGTCCAGGACAACTCTGGCATGTGCTTGAAGTTCATGCCGTAGATGCCAGCGATCGCGGTCGGCACGGCGAAGATCGTGGCACCCGCGGTCAGCTTGCGCATGTCTTCGTTCTGCTGGACGCTCAGCTGCGCCAGGTGCGCCTGCAAGGCGTTGTCGAGCAGGTGGTCGATGCTGTCGATCGCTTCTGCGGCGCGGGCCAGATGGTCGGCGATGTCCCGGAAGTACGGGCGGGCGTCCTCGGGTGTCGCCGACATCGCAAAGCGGTTGAGCGGCTCCTTCAGCGGCAGCACAGCGCGCCGGAACTCCAGCGTCTCGCGCTTGAGCCGGTAGATGCGGGTCGAGTCGTTGGTGCGCTGGAGCGAGAAGACCGAGGTCTCGACCTCCTGGACGTCCACCTCGAGCTCCGCGGCCACGTCCTCGTAGTGGTCCACGATCGAGTCCACCACCGAGTAGAGCGCCGCGGTCGGTCCGTGGGAGAGCGGTTCGATCATCTTCTCGGCGGACTTGCGGGCGTTCTTGAGCGATGGGCCGCCATGTCGAACGGTCAGCAGATAGTTGGCGCCGAGGAAGATGTTGACCTCGTGCGTGGTGATGTCGTCGTCGTTGTAGGTGACCGTGCGGATCGACATGAACAGGTGGTCGGAATAGCGCTCCACCTTGGGCCGCTGGTGCGCCTCGAGCGCATCCTCGACCGACAGCGGGTGCAGCGACAGGGCGGCTCCGACCCTGGCCATCTCGTCCTTCGTGGGGTTGCCGATGCCGACCCACAGGAAGTCGTCCTCGCCGAGTCCGGCGAGTGCCGCATCGAGGGAATCCTTGTCGTGACCGCTGGACTCACGGACCCCGTCGCGATAGACCGCGCAATCGATGATCACGTCGTCATTCTGCCCGCGCGGCGGCGGTCACAGCCGTCGACAGGCCGCGTGTCCTCAACAGATACGCTCGGGCCATGCGCAGCTGGTCGAGTCCCGAGGTCCCTTCTCTCGGCGAACTCGGGCTCGGCAACGGTCCAGCCGCTGCGGTCTATGACAGCAGCGCTGCGGCAGTCGTCCCGATCGACCCCGAGGGCACGGCACGTATGTACGTCTGCGGCATCACGCCCTACGACGCAACGCACCTCGGCCACGCCGCCACCTATCTGGCATTCGACCTGCTCCAGCGAGTCTGGCGGGATCGCGGACTCGACGTCTCCTACACCCAGAACGTCACCGACGTCGATGATCCGCTCCTGGAGCGCGCCCTGGCCACCGGGATGGACTGGGCAGAGCTCGCCGAGCGGGAGACCCAGCTGTTCCGCGATGACATGACGGCCCTGCGCATCATTGCGCCGGCCAACTACATCGGGGCGGTGGAGTCGATCGATTCGGTGGTGGACCTGATCGACCGGCTGGACGCTGCCGGCGCGGTCTACCGGGTCGACGACGACCTGTATTTCGACGTGCACGCCGACGCCGGGTTCGGGCTGGTGTCCGGCTTCGACGAGGAGACCATGCTGCGAATCTTCCCCGAGCGCGGCGGCGACCCCGAGCGCCCGGGCAAGAAGCATCCGCTGGACTGTCTGTTGTGGCTCGCCGAACGTCCGGGGGAGCCATCGTGGGAGACGCGCCTCGGTCGCGGTCGCCCCGGCTGGCACATCGAGTGCGCCGCGATCGCGATGGACAAGCTCGGGGTGGCATTCGATGTGCAGGGCGGCGGGTCCGATCTGGTGTTCCCGCACCACGAGATGTC
>JAWWPE010000327.1:0-12016 GCA_033850895.1 Nocardioidaceae bacterium
CCGTGGACCTGCTCCTTCGCCGATGACTTCGGTGGCACGAGCCTGGATCGCGCCAAATGGCTCCCTCAGGAGGTGTTCGGGACCGGCGGCAACGCGCTGGCCTGCTACGTCGACTCGCCGAACAACATCTCGGTCTCGGACGGTGCTCTTCACCTCACGCTGCTCAAGGGTGATCCGAAGCCGTGCGTCGGGCACGAGAACATCGTCACCCCGTACACGTCGGGCATGGTGACGACGTTCCACCGATGGTCGCAGGAGTACGGACGCATGGAAGCCCGCGTCAAGACCACGGCGAGCACTGCTTCCGGCCTGCACGAGGTGTTCTGGATGTGGCCGGATGATCGTTACGCCGAGGGACAGGGCCAATGGCCGGCAAACGGGGAGATCGACGTCGCGGAGACGTACTCGAACCACCCCGGCATCGCCGTGCCGTTCTTGCACACGGCCCTCGACTCGTTGGGTTCGATCCTCACCGGGTCGACAGCCAACACGGCCTATCAGTGCCATGCCGATCGCGGCGAGTACAACACCTACACCATGGAGTGGACTCCCGATCGCATCGAGATCTTCATCAACGGGACGTCGTGCCTCGTCAACACGTCAAGCAACGCCGCCTTCAACAAGCGCTACATCATGGCCTTCACCCAAGCCATCGGCACACAGGACAACATCTTGACCTCCGACACCCCGGTGCCGGCGACGATGTCGATCGACTACGTGCACGCCTGGTCATGACGGCGTCAATGCTCAGGCAATGGCGGGCTTGCAGAGCCGGCATGGCGTGAGGTCACTGGCGTTCGAGCCAGCCGGGTGCAGGTCGTCACGGCCGGCGACCAGGTCGCAGTCGGCTCGGTGCACCGTGGTCCCACCTCCGGCCACCACGAGCTTCGCGCCGGCGTCCCGGCCGCGGGCCGGCGCGGCGGTCGAGTTCCGGTCCGCCAGCAGGAGCAGCCGGTCGGAGAGCTGGCGCTGCGCGTCCTTCTGCTCGGCCGCGATCTTGGCCAGCCAGGACCCGAAGTACAGGAAGCCGCCGACGAACGTCACGCCCAGCCCGAAGACGCTCGAGACGAGATAGGACATCTGGTCGTACGCGTACGGGGTGTGCGCCGTCCCGTACCACCCGAGACCGATCACGATCAGGCCCAACGGCAGCAGGGCGGCGCCGGCGATGAACAGCACCCGGTGCAGCATCTCGATGGGGTTGTTGCGCAGCGGCGCCGTACCGTCACGCGATGCTGCGCGGGGCAGCACTCGCTTCACTACTCTCCTGGGCTCGGCTGCGGGGAGCTGTTCCGTCGTCATGTCAGGCCTTTCTGAGATCCGGGATGCCGACCTTGAGGCCGAAGGCGCAGGCGGACGAACCGCCGAACAACATGAGACCGGCATAGCGCAGGTACCACGCCGCCGCCGCCGCGAGAGCGAGTCCGCCGAGCAGCAGCAACATCGGCAGGCTGCGCAGCGGAGGCAGACCCTTGGCGACCGGGACTGTCGTCGGCGTCGACTTCAGCGCGTCGGGGGCCGCCGCGGGGGCGTCACCGGCTGCAGGGGCGCCACCACTCAGGTCCGGGGTCGTTGCTCCGGGGCCTGTGGTCCCGGGGCCGCCGCCGAGGTCCACCACCGAGACGGTGTCCGCCGTCGCCTGCGCGGCGCCGAGGTGCACCACGATCTTGGGAGCGATCGTGTTGAGAGACAGCAAGAGGCCCTTGAGGATATTGGCCTGGCCGGGCAACGGCGGGAGCTGGTTGACCAGTCCGTCCAGCGGCAGCGAGGGCAGCTTCGACCGCAGTGGCTTGGTGTCCAAGGTGATCCTGAGGGCTTCGGCCGAGACCGATCCGGACGTCCCCTTCGCGGTCACATCGGGCGCGGGCACCTCGATGGCCACGCCGAGCATCTTGAGCAGCTTCGACACCGAGGACGGGATCCCGGGGATCGGCGTGTTCTTGCCGACTGCCGTGAGGCCGTCAGGGCCGTACGAGAACTTCTGGCCGGCGATGGTGATGCCACCGACATCGACGGTACGGGCGGTCTTCGCGCCACCGTCGAGGCTGCTCGTCACCTTGGTGACGACATTCACGCCGTTGAGGCTGATCAGACCGCCCAGCAGTCGCACCTCGCCGATCCGGCTGGTCGCCGTCGCGATCACCGTGCTGCCGTCGTAGTCGGTGCTCGACACGCTGGTCATGCCGTCGACGTCGATGAGCAGACCCAGCGTGCCCAATGGATTAGGCGGCCCCGACTTGGCGCCGACGAGCTGGTTGAGAGCGTCCAGCGGATTCGTCGAGGCCTTCTTCTTGCCGTCGCCGGCGTCACCGTCGGAGACGTCAGAGCTGGAGTAGCCGACCTTGGCCACCGTCCGCTTGTCGCCTGCCTCGACCCGGCCGATCATGCCGGGGACGAACTCTTGCGACTGCTGGGTGGTGTCGCCGGGGAATCCGGCGTTCGCCTGGACCGGGTAACCGTTGTCGGTCAGCGCGCCCGGGAGCCCGAGCTGCTGGCCGAATGTCTTCAAGCCCTCGCCGACCGCCGCGCCCGGCCACAGCGCCGATGCGCGGGCTGTCGTCGCCGGCCCGGAACCACCGAGCACCCGGGTGTAGGAGAAGTCGAACTCGCCCTGCGGATCGGTGGGGATCGGGATGGCGGGTTCGAAGACCTCCAGCTTGAGCGGAGCGGCCGTCGCGGTGGTGGTGAATCCGCCGTACGCACCGGCGGCCGCGGCCGGAGGTACGGTGCCGCCGTCCGCGTCGGCGTGCGCGGGTGCCACTCCGACCGCCGTGCCCCCGGCGATCAGGCCGAACGCGAGCAGCGCGGAGGCGGCCCGCTTCGGGCGCCTGCCCACCGAACGCGCACGTCCGACCAGCGACTTGTCGTACAGCGTCTTTTCGTTGTTGCCACGACCTCGGGTCATGCGACACCTCCCAGGACGACGTCCGCCATGATCTCGTTGATCTCGTCGGGTTCCCCGGTGGCCACGATGCGGCCTCCGGTCATGACTGCGGCGTAGTCGGCCACCTTCAACGCAGTGCGGGCGAACTGCTCGACCACGAGGATCGAGACGCCGGACTGGGCGATCTCGCCGACGGTCTCGTACAGCTCGTCGACGATCAGGGGCGCCAGGCCCATCGAGAGCTCGTCGAGCAGCAGCAGCGCCGGATCCGAGCTCAGCGCTCGTGCCATCGCCAGCATCTGCTGCTCGCCGCCGGACAGGGTCCCGGCGAGCTGATAACGACGTTCGTGCAGTCGCGGGAAGTAGGCGTACGCCGTCTCGTAGACCTTGTCCGGCTCGACGCCGGCGTACGACATCAGCAGCAGGTTCTCCTCCACCGTGAGGTTCGGGAAGACGCTGCGCCCTTCGGGGACGGTGGTCAGGCCGAGACGGGCCAGGTCGTCGGGCTTCGCCCCGCTGACGTGGACGCCGGCCAGGTGGATGTCACCGGAGGTCTGCTCCATCTGACCCGAGACGACCTTCAGCAGGGTCGACTTGCCAGCACCATTGGGGCCGAGCAGGGCGACGACGGCGCCGCGAGGGACGGCGAGGTCGACCCCGCGCAGGACCTCGATCCGGCCGTACGCGGCATGCAGGTTCACGACCTCCAGGATCGGCACGCTCACAGCGCCACCTGCCAAGAAAGGCCACAGTAGGCAGATGCCGCTGCGATCATCTGATGGTTCACTCGCTCGCGCTCGCTCACAGCGCCACCTCCTCGGTCAACGCCGAGGCGTCATCAGGCTCGTCGCTGTAGCCGAGGTACGCCTTCTGGACGGCCGCGTCGGCGCGGATCTCGGCCGGAGTGCCGGCGGCGATGATCGAGCCGAAGTCGAGTACGTGGATCTCGTGGCACACGCGCATCACCAGGTCCATGTCGTGCTCGACCATGAGGATCGTGCGACCCTCGGCGGCCAGGTCGAGCAGCAGAGTGCCGAACGCCTCGGTCTCCGCCTCGTCCAACCCCGAGGACGGCTCGTCGAGGAGCAGCAACCGGGGGTCACAGGCCAACGCCCTGGCGACCTCGAGGAGCCGCGCCGTGCCGGTCGGGACGGAGTCCGCACGCTCATCGGAGTACTCCAGGATGCCGACCCGGTCGAGCAGCTCGTCGACCTCCACGTCGCCCGCGCCCTCGAACGTACGCAGTGCACCCCGGAATCCTTCGTGTACCTCGTGCGCGACGCGGACGTTGTTCTCGACGGTCAGCGAGCCGAACGCCTCCAGGCGCTGGAACGTCCGACCCATCCCATGTCGGGCACGTCGGTGCACCGGCATGCGGGTGATGTCCTTGCCGTCGAGCACGACATGCCCTGAGGTCGGCGTCTGCAGACCGGTGATGACGTTGAAGCAGGTGGTCTTGCCGGCGCCGTTCGGACCGATCAGTCCGGTGACGGTGCCCTGCTCGACCTCGAAGCTGGCGTGATTGACCGCAGTCACCCCGCCGAACTGGACGACGATGTCGTCAACGCGTAGCAACGGCATCGGCGTCCACCTCCTCGTCGGCTTCCGTGACGTCTTCGAACGGTTCGAGCTCGTCGTACGCGCTGGATCGGCGCCGCGGCAGCCTCAGCGAAAGCGCCGGGAGTCGATCGGCGACCACCGGGATCGCGGTGTCCCGCAGCCAACCCGGTGCTTGGAAGAGCTTGTTCGCGAGCCCGTTCGGGTCGCGCGCGAGGATGACAGCACCGACGCCGAGCAACAGGAACAGCAGGCCCGCGATCGACGGGTTGTCCGACTGCGCCACGGGCAGGTACATCATGAAGATCCCGCCGAGCGCGGCGCCGGTCACCGAAGTGACGCCCCAGACCACCGCCATCAGCAGCAGCAACAGGCTCGCGAAGAACTGGAAGTCGAACGCGACGATGGTGCCTCGGAGTCCGGCGAACAACGCACCGGCCAGCCCCGCGATGGCCGCCGACCCCGCAAAGAGACTCACCCGGAGCCAGCGGATGTCGATGCCGAGGGTTCCGGCGGCTGCGGGGCTGTCGCGCACCGCGACCAGGATCCGGCCGAGCCGTCCGCGGCGAACGGCGAGGACGGCCAGCGCGATGAGCACGAAGAAGAGCGTCATCAGCACCGCATACGCCCCGGTGTCGTCGACCTTCGCACCGAAGATCGAGAGCCGCTCAGCGTGCAGGGGGTTGTTGAACTTGAACGCGAACGAGGCCTGGAACACGAGCTTGTCCATCAGCTGGGCAAAGGCCAGCGTCGCCAAGGCGAGGTAGAGGCCGGTGAGACGGAGCACCGGAATGGCCACCAACGCACCGACGGCGGCCGAGATGAGCACCGCGACGAGCAACCCGAACAGGTTTGGCTGATCCAGCTTGGCGTACGCCACCGCGCCGACCCCGGCGAAGGTGAACTGGGCCAACGAGACGTACCCGCCGTACCCGGTCAGCAGCACCAGCGACAGCATCACGATCGCGTACGTCGCCGCCGTGCCGACGAGCAGGAGCTTGGAGTCGGGCAGCGCGATCGCGAGAGCACCCACACCGATGATGAGGACCGCTCCCCAGTTCATGGCCCGGCCCAGCGTCGGTACGGGTGCGGAGACGATGCCCTTGACCTGGCCGATCCGCAGCGGCGCCTGTGGCAGCAGCACCAGGATCGCGAACAGGAAGATCGTCGGGATGACAGCAGGCAGGCCGGGGACCTTGTCGCTGAACGGGATGTCCTGGAGGTAGCCCACGACGTACGACTGGGCGATGCCGAGCGCCATCGCGCCGATGTAGGTCATCGGCAGACTGGTGAGCTTGCCCAGCATTGCGGCGGCATACGCGGAGATCACCAGGAGCGTCAGGTCGTAGTACTGCAGCCCGACCACCGGAGCGAGGAGTATGCCGGCCAGGGCCGCGAGCGAGCTGCCGATCGCCCAGGCGAGGGCGGCGACCACGTCGGGCCGACCACCGTAGAGCTGCAGCAGCTCGGGATTGTCGACCGAGGCGCGCATCGCTGTCCCGATCCGGGTCATCGTCAGCAGCACGTAGAGGCTCAGCGCCACCACACCGGAGAGCGTCACCGTGATGAGCTCGTGCCAGCTGATCACGACCGAACCCACGTGGATCAGGTGCCCGTCGAAGAACGTCGGCAGGGTGCGTGACGCCGCCG
The DNA here is from genome assembly GCA_033850895.1 of Nocardioidaceae bacterium. Lineage (GTDB taxonomy): Bacteria > Actinomycetota > Actinomycetes > Propionibacteriales > Nocardioidaceae > Aeromicrobium. Next base: position 6,092 of record JAWWPE010000327.1, read on the forward strand.
GCCACGCCTGGGTCGCGACGCCGATCAGGCCCACGAGGATGCCGACCGTCACGACGAGGGAGACGCTGACCGGCGCCGCACCGAGGTTGCGCGCCAGCACCCGTTGGACGAACAGGCCGAACAGCGGCGCGACCACGAAGAGCACGAGGATGAGTGAGAGCCAGACCGGGATGTTCTGCTTCACCGAGAAGTCCCAGTAGACGAACGCAGCCACCATGCCGACTGCACCGTGCGCGATGTTGAACACCCTGGTGGTGCTGTAGGTCAGCACCAGGCCGCTCGCGGCGATCGCGTATGCGGCACCCGTGAAGATGCCGATGATGGTGTACGAGATGAATGCGCTCATCTGGTCATCAGGCCTTGCCGGCCCCGTGACAGACGTACGCGGTGCCCTTCAGCGGCACCCAGCGTCCGTGGTGCAGCTGGAGGAACCGTACGCACGACGGGGAATGCTTGCCGCCCACGTCCATCGGGCCATGCGCGCCGTTGGCGGTCCAGGCGTGGACACCCTTGACCTTCGCGACCAGCGACGCGCGGGTGAGCTTGCCGCCGAGACTCAGCGACTCCGCCACGAACAGCTTCGCCGCCGACCACGCGAACAGGCCGAAGAACGTCGGCGTGGCGCCGGGCGCGACCTGATGCAGCCACTGCTTGTAGAGGTTGACCTCGGGTTGCGACTGTTCGAACGGGGTGAAGTTGGTGAACGTGATCGCGCCATCGACGGCCGATCCACCGCTCTTGACGAAGCCTGCGTCGTAGACCGTCGGGTCGAAGAACATGACGTCCGGCTTGTAGCTCGCCGACTGCATCGCCTGAGCCAGCCGAACACCCTGCTGGTAGCCGCCGATGAACTGCACCCAGCGAACGCCCTTGTCCTTGAGCTGCTGGACGTACGGGCCGTAGTTGAACTCTGCGACGTCGATTCCCGATGAGTAGACGAAGTGCATGCCGCGTCTGGTCTCGATCTTCTGCTGGGTCACCGCGTTCTCGGCTGACGCGCCGGCGTTGAGGTAGAGGAAGGCGGCTTTCTGGCTGGCAGCGTGGTAGTTCTTCACGAAGAAGTCCGGCACCTCGTTGCTGAACTCGCGGGCGCCCGTCGCCTGGGCGCCGAAGCACGTGGAGCAGGCGTTCCGGGTTGCCGTCACCGCGGCGGTGCGGATGTCCGGGAGGCCGCACGACTGGGTCGTCGCAGCACCGCCGGAGTCGAACGCCGACATCGAGCCGACCGCCGCGAACGTCGACTCGCAGAGCTTCGAATATGCCTGCTGGTCGGCACCGGCGTCGGTGCGGGAATCGAGGGTCGTCAGCTGAAGCTTGCGGCCGCAGATGCTCGAGGTCGCGTTGAAGTAGGCGATGTATGCCTTGGTGCCCTGCTGCGCGGCCGTGAACAGTCCGGGGACCGGGCCGCTGATGTCGGAGGAGTTGCCGAGCTGGATGGTCTTGTCGGTGATCCCCTTCTGGTTCTTGAATCCCGTACAGGACGCCGCCTTCACGCCGGGGAGGCTGGCGCTGTTGCCGCCGCTTCCTCCCGACCCGCTGCCGCCTCCCGACGAACCGCCCTTGCCGGCGGCGGTGCCGCTCGAGCCGGTCCCGTCGGTCCCGGCGTTGTCGGCATTCGTCCCGTTCGTGCCGCTCTGGCCGTTGACCCGCTGCACGTACGACGGGCTGAGCGTGGAGCCACCGCACGCAGCGGGGACGATCAGTGCGAACGCGACGAGGCTGCCGCCGGCGAGGCGCCGGACGCGCTGCCGAGTGCTCTTCGAAACCTGGGAGGTGGAGCTCGAACGTCGCAAGATGACAACCTCGCATGGGAGTGGGGTGTGACCTGGGACACGGTCACCTAGGTAAACGCGGAGTTACGTCATTGGTTATGAATGGAACCCGCGTTCTAGAGGGATGAGAGTCTGGCGACCGTCTCCTCGTACTCGCGGACCAGATCGGCCATCACCTCGGCCACCGGTCGTACCGTGTTCATCGAACCGACGATCTGACCCACCGGCATCGAGATGACGTCGGGGTCGCCGGCGGAGTTCATCCGGCTGTGCGCGTCGGCGACCAGCAGGTTCTGCAGCGGCATCGGGAGGGGCGTTGGAGCATCCTCGGCGGCCCAGGCCTCCGTCCACTTGGTCTTCAGCAACCGCGCAGGCTTTCCGGTGTAGACCCGCGTACGTACGGTGTCGGAGCTCGACGCCCGCAGGAACGCCTCGGTCATGCCGGCGTTGGTGTTGAGGTTCTCGTACTCCTTGGTGGTCAACCAGACCGAGCCGGTCCAGACGCCCTGCGCACCGAGGGCGAGGGACGCTGCCACCTGGCGGCCGCGGCCGATGCCGCCGGCACCGAGCACGGCGACATCGGGCCCGACTGCGTCGACGATCTCGGGGGTCAGCACCATGCTGGCGATCTCACCGGTGTGGCCGCCGGCCTCATAACCCTGGGCGATGATGATGTCGACGCCATTGGCGACGTGCGACAGTGCGTGCTTCGCCGCCCCGGCCAGGGCCGCGACCTGCACGCCGGCCGCGTGGGCCTGGTCGATGACGTCCTTGGGCGGGGAGCCCAGCGCGTTGGCGATCAGGACGGGCCGATGCTTGCCGCTGAGCGCGATGTCGACGTGCGACCGGGCCACCGAGTGCAGCCAGCCGAGGACCCCTTCGCGGCCCTCACCTTCGGGCAGCGGCGGAACGCCGAGCTGCTGCAGCGTGCGCTCGACGAAGGAGATGTGGTCCGGGGGGATCATCGCCTTGAGGTCGATGGCCTTGCCCTCGGTGGGCATCTTCATCGGCATGACGACGTCGACGCCGTACGGCTTGCCGTCGGTGTTCTCATCCATCCAGTCGAGGACGCCGTCGAGCTCGTCGGCCTCGTTGAAACGTACGCAACCCAGCACGCCGAGGCCGCCGGCTCGCGAAACCGCGGCGGCGACGTGCTCGGACGGGGTGAAGGCGAAGATCGGGTATTCGATCCCGAACCGTTCGCAGAGCTCAGTGCGCATCAGGCATTGGCCCCTTCTGCCTTCAGGGACTCGAGCACGAGCTCCTTGGCACGGGGGTACTGCGCCTTGCCGGTGGCACTGCGTGGGATCTCCGAAACCAGGGTCATGGTCCGCGGGAGCTTGTAGCCGGACAGGAACTCGCGCAGATAGTCACGCAGCTCGGCGAGCTCGAGGGTCTCACCCTCACGCGGCTGGATCAGCGCGGCGACGGCTTGGCCGAACTTCTCGTCCGGGATGCCGACGACCAACACGTCGTAGATGGCGGGGTGGCGCTTGATCGCCATCTCGACCTCTTCGGGGTAGACCTTCTCGCCGCCGGTGTTCACGCAGTTGGAGCCACGGCCGAGCAGGGTGACCTTGCCTTCCTCCTCGATCCGGGCGAAGTCGCCGGGAACCGAGATCCGCATCCCGTCCACGACCAGGAATGTCTCCGCGGACTTCTTCTCGTCCTTGTAGTAGCCGACCGGCACCGATCCGCCACGACCCAGACGCCCGATCTTGCCGACATTCGTGGCCAGGTCGAGCACCTTGTTGTCCTCGTCGAGGATCACGCTGTTCGGACCGAGTCCGACGACCGGGCCGTCGCTCGAGATGTGCGTCTTGTCCTGCATGCCCATCCCCTGGAAGCCGGTCTCGCTGGCGCCCACCGAGTCGGTGTAGACGGGGTTCGGGAGGGCGTCGATCCACCGCTCCTTGACCTCCGGGGAGAAGATCGCGGCACTGCTCGAGACGGCGAACAGGCTCGCGCCGGAGTACGGCGAATCGGTCGCGGCCTTGCGCTCGAACTCCTCGATCAACGGTCGCGCCATGGCGTCGCCGGTCATGAAGATCAGCATCACGCCGTTCTCGTCGATGATCTCCCAGGTTCGCTGGGCATCGAACTTCGGCTCGAGGATCGTCAGGTGACCGGCGAACAGGTGCATCAGCAGACCGGCCTGGGCGCCGCCGTGCATCAGCGGGCTGAGCGGGAAGGTGACCATCCGGCCCTCCTGCGCCGCCTGCTTCGACTGGTCGTACTCGTCCAGCTTCTCGCCGGTGTAGAAGTCGATGCCGCCGCCGAGCGTCCGCCAGAAGTCCTCGTGTCGCCACATCACGCCCTTCGGGAATCCGGTGGTGCCGCCGGTGTAGATGATGTGCAGGTCATCGCCGCTCCGCTCGGCGAAGTCGCGCTCGCCGGACTGGTCGGCGATGGCATCGGCGTACAGGACGCCTCCGAACGCGGAGATGTCTGACTGGTCGTCGGGCTCGATCACGTCGGGGATGACGACGACGGTCTGCAGCTTGGGGTGGTTGGGCTGTGTCTTGGCGACCAGCGGCGCATAGGTGCGCTCGACGATCAGCGCCACGACGTCGGCGTTGTCGAAGAGGTAATTGAGCTCGCCCTCGACGTAGCGGTAGTTGACGTTGATGTTGACCGCGCGGATCTTGACGATCGCGAGAACCGCGATGACGTGCTCGATGCTGTTCTTCGCGTAGATCGCCACGTGATCGCCGGGCTGCACGCCGCGCGATTGCAGGTAGTGCGCGAGCTTGTTGGACTCGCTCTCCAGCTCCGCGTACGTGACGGTCCGCTCTCCCACCTTGACGGCGCGGTTCTCGGGAGCCGCGTCGACGGCGTGCTCGAAAAGGTCGGCGATGTTCAGTGACATGAGGGCAAGACTAGAACACGTTCTCGTTTTTGACTACGCTGCGTCACATGCCCGAAACGTCTGAGACTTCTCCCGACTGCCTCGTCGAGCAGGACGGTCACAAGCTCATCGTGACGATGAATCGACCCGAGCGCCGCAACGCGCTCTCGTCCCAGATGCTCAGGATCATGGAGGACGCCTGGGACCGGGTGAATTCCGACCCCGAGATCCGGGTGTGCATCCTGACCGGCGCTGGTGGCTACTTCTGTGCCGGCATGGACCTCAGCACGGCGAACGAGAAGCCGCCGGGCGACAGCTTCGAGTCGGGCGATTTCGACCCGACGGTCCTCAAGGGCCTGCTCAAGGGGTTCCGACTCACCAAGCCGTTGATCGCAGCCGTCGAGGGACCGGCAATCGCCGGGGGCACCGAGATCTTGCAGGGCACCGACATCCGGGTAGCCGGCGAGTCCGCAAAATTCGGTGTCGCCGAGGCCCGGTGGAGCCTCTACCCGCTGGGCGGCTCGGCCGTACGCCTGCCCCGGCAGATCCCCTACACCGTCGCCGCGGAGCTGCTGCTCACCGGCCGACCGGTCCTCGCCCCCGAGGCGAAGGAGCTCGGCCTGATCGGCCACGTCGTACCGGACGGCACCGCCTTGGCCAAGGCGCACGAGCTCGCGGACATGATCGCCGCCAACGGCCCGCTCGCGGTCCAGGCGATCCTCAAGACGATGCGTGACTCCGAGGGCAAGCACGAGGACGATTGCTGGGCCGACGACGCCAAGGTCGGTGCCGCGGTCTTCAAGTCCGATGACGCCAAGGAAGGACCTCGGGCATTCCTTGAGAAACGCAAGCCCGAGTTCACCGGCCGCTGAGCGGTGGGACTGCCGTGGGATTTCTGACGCAGGACGCGCCGCAGGTCGACTACGCCACCTGGGTCAAGGGCAGCCGGTCGGAGAAGATCCGGCCGATGGCCGAGCACTGGGCCCAGGTCGGCTTCGGCACACCGGTGGTGCTGCACCTGTTCTACGTCGTGAAGATCCTGCTGTACGTCCTCGCGGCGTGGCTGATCGTGCTGAGCACAGACGGCATCAACGGCTTCACGCACGTCACAAGCTGGTACGACGAGCCCATCGTCTACGAGAAGGTCGTGCTGTTCACGATGCTCTTCGAGGTCGTCGGCCTGGGCTGCGGCTTCGGACCGCTGAACAACCGCTTCTCGCCGCCGATGGGCTCGATCCTCTACTGGCTCCGCCCTGGCACGATCCGGCTGCCTCCGTGGCCGACCCGGGTGCCGCTGACCCGAGG
>JAWWPE010000399.1:0-5535 GCA_033850895.1 Nocardioidaceae bacterium
GGCATTTCCATGAGCTGCAGGATGGCCCGGATGCTGTCGCTCACGTGTGCGAAGCAGCGCGTCTGGCTGCCGTCCCCATAGACGGTCAGGGGCCTGCCCTCTAGCGCCTGCCGGACGAACGTGGGGACGACCATGCCATAGCGACCGGTCTGCCGCGGCCCCACCGTGTTGAACAGCCTCACGACAGTCATCGGGGCGCCACGTTCGCGATGCAGGCTGTGGGCAAGGCATTCCCCGAACGCCTTGGAAGTCTCGTAACACCAGCGCGCCTTGAACGGCGAGCCTAGAAGCCGGTCGGACTCCTCGTCGAGCGCACCGCTCGAGTTCTTGCCGTAGACCTCCGACGTCGACGTGAACAGCAGTGGGGTGCCATGCCGAGCGGCGGCACCCATCACGTTGTCCGTGCCGCGAACGTTCTTGAGAAGCGAGTCGAGCGGATTCGAGACGACGAGCTGGACGCCCACCGCCGATGCCAGGTGGTAGCAGGCATCCGCTGCGGCCATGAGTGCGTCGACCGCCTCACTGTCGATGGTCGATCCCTCGACCAGCTCGACGCCGCCGCCGCGCATCACCGAACGCAGGTTGTCGCTATCGCCCGTGCTGAGGTCGTCGAGGACGGTCACGCGCTCGTAGCGCGTCGCCAGCGCGTCAACCAGGTGTGATCCGATGAAACCGGCACCGCCCGTGACGAGAGCATGCTTCACCTCATCACCCGCCGGGCGGGCCGCCCGCTCTCCCATAGGCATCGCGGCTGATCGTACCGTCGCCGCTCAGTGGCTTGGCGCATCGTGGGTCCCTTCGGTCGCATCTTTATCGGCCTTGCGGCCTCGGACCACGAGGAACCAGCCGAGCCGCGAGCCCGTCCAGCGGACGAGCGGTCCGGCCACGCGCTGATCGTACGGCGTCCCCACACGGTCGATCTGAAGGCTGTCGAGGCGCGAGAACACCCGCCGGAGTTCGGCGGGTGTGAAGGCTCGCGTGCCCGCGCTCTCCATGTGATTCGCGATTACGTCCGCCAGCGTCCTCTGCGGCTTGCCCCTGAGGACCGCATACCGCGCCCACAGCCCGAGTGCGACCCACGAGTGACGGGCGTAGACCATCACACAGAGCCGGCCACCCGGGGCAAGCACGCGAACCGCCTCACGCATCGCGCGCTCGGGATCGGCGGTGTGGTGCAGCACCCCCCACGAGTACACCGCGTCGAACGACTCGTCCGGGAAGGGCAGGTTCTCGCAGTCCGCAACCGAGACCGTCGCGGTCAGGTTCTCCAGCTCCAGGCGGCGACGCACGAGCTCGACGGAGCGCGCGGTCAGGTCGACGCCCGTGGCCAAGGCCCCGGCACGGGCGAACCGCACGAAGTCGGTCCCGAGGCCGACGCCGATCTCGAGCAGCTCATGGCCACGCGTTGCCGGGAAGTCCGCGTACGCGTCGATGAAAGGCTCGAGCTCACGGCGTTTGCGCTCGACCTGCTCGTAGAACGCCGGCGTTCCTTCGGGCGCTGAGGCGTGCTTCGAGCCACACGGTCGATCCGACCAGTACTCGCGCACAAGCTCCTTCTCGGCAGAGACCATGGTCTCAGCGTGGCACATGATCCGTGACCCGTGCGCCCCGACGCAGGTCCGCCGCGGGCGGGATAATCCCGCGCCGTGCTAGTGAGCGTCGTCATCCCCGTCCACAACGAAGTGGATGTACTCGCCCGATTCCGGGACCGCCTGACGGAGGTTCTCGACGGCGTCGGCCAAGATTGGGAGTTGATCTTCGTCGAGGACAGCTCCACCGACGGAACCTGGGAATGGCTGCGAGACGCGGCGGAGCGCGACAAGCGCATCCGCGCCCTCCGGTTGGCCCGCAGCTTCGGTCATCAGGGAGCGCTGACGGCCGGCATGTGGGCGGCGGAGGGCGATGTCGTCATCACCATGGACGGCGACCTTCAGCACCCGCCCGAGACGATCCCCAGACTGCTGGAGAAGATCTCCGAAGGCTTCGACGTCGTCTACGCGGTCCGCAGCCCTGAGGACAGTGAGGCGCGATTCACCGTGCTGCGGGCACACGCCTTCTACTGGGTGCTGAACCGTCTCGCCCGGCTCGACCTGCCGCATGGCGTTGCGGACTTCCGCTGCATGTCGCGCCCCGTCGTCAACGCGATCGTCTCGATGCCGGAGCGCAATCGCTTCTTGCGCGGGATGACGCGCTGGGTGGGGTTCCGGCAGACCACGGTTCAGTACGACCGAGCAGCACGTGCAGGCGGATATTCCAAGTACACCCTCTCGGCGATGGTGCGCCTGGCGGCCGATGCGGTCATCTCCTTCTCGACCATTCCGCTGAAGATTGCGAGCGTCCTCGGTCTCGTCGTATCGCTCATCGGTGTCTTGTACGGACTCGTTGTCATCGTCCAGCGTCTGTTCCAGGGCGCTGTCGTGCCGGGTTTTGCCTCGCTGCTCGTCGCCGTGCTGATCCTCGGCGGCGTCCAGTTGGCGTGCCTGGGGATCATCGGTCAATACCTGGGGCGCGTCTACGAGGAGAGCAAGGGCCGCCCGTTGTTCATCATCTGGGAGGACACGGGCGCGGACCCGGCGGGCACGGTGGGCGCGAGGCCGGCGTCTGCGTACCGTCTCGCTGATCGGTCGTGACGCGAGAGAGTCGCATCCCCGCATGGCCATCTAGGCTTGGCTGATGCCTGGCTGCGACCTCTACGTGACCGGCGCCAGCGGTTTCGTCGGCCGCCACGTGGTCGAGCGCGCGCGGATCGAGGGCCTCGACGTTCGCACGGCGGATGGCGACCTACGCGAGCCGTCGGTCGTCGACGAGCAGATCGCGGCAACGAGGCCGCGGGCAGTCATCCATCTCGCCGCGACCCGGAGGACGGCCGAGCCCTGGCTCGCGCTCGCGAACGACCTCGCGATGGCGGGGGCCATCGTTCGCGCCGTCGCGCGCCATGCGCCGGACGCCCCAGTGCTGGTCACCGGATCGGCGGCTCAATATGGGATGGGCGCATCCCGCCCATTGGTAGAGGACGACGCCACGGTGCCGGTATCGCCCTACGGTGCCAACAAATGCGTAATCGAGCGCGCGGTCACCGCGCGGCCGCTCAGCGGCGCCGTGCGCATCATCTTCACGCGCAGCTTCAACCACATCGGGCCCGGGCAGGGCCCCGATGCGCCTGCCGTGCAGTGGGCCGGACAGGTTGTCGCAGCAGAGGCGGCCGGCGGCGGGACCATGCGGACGGGAAACCTCGGGGTCCTGCGCGACTTCCTCGACGTTCGCGATGTCGCCGCCGCATACCTCGCGCTGGTCCGCCACCGGACTGCCGTGGGCGTCGTCAACGTGTGCTCCGGCGTCGCCGTCACGGTCGGGCGGGTGGCGGAGCTGCTCGTGGCACACAGCCGCGTGCCGGTGTCCGTCGAGCAGGACGCTAGGCTGCTGCGTGCGACCGATCCGCCGTCCGTCGTCGGGAACCCTCTACGCCTTCGAGAGCTAACGGGCTGGGTTCCCGCCGTGCCGCTGGAGCGGAGCGTCGCCGAGTTGCTCGCGCGGTGCCGTGCGGGCGTGAATAACCTGGATATGCCCCTATTCGCCCAATGAACGACATCTCTGAACGCCGCGTCCTCGTCACGGGGGCTGGCGGCTTCATCGGCAGCCACCTATGCGAAGCGCTGGTCCGAAGAGGAGCCAGCGTACGCGCGCTGTGCCGGTACACCTCACGGCGCAGCGAGGGCAACCTCGCCGAGCTCCCCTCCGAGATCCGCGACGCGATCGACGTCCGGTTCGGCGACCTGCGCGACGGCGACTTCGCCCGAGTGCTGGTCGCGGGCACGGACGTCGTTTTCAACCTCGCCGCCTCGATCTCGGTCGCGTACAGTTTCGAGGCTCCTCGTGAAGTCGTGATGACCAACATCGAGGGCACGCTCAACATGCTCGCCGCGGCGCGGGATGCCGATGTCTCGCGCATGGTCCAGATGAGCTCCAGCGAGGTCTACGGCACCGCGCAGTACACCCCGATCGACGAGCGCCATCCCCTCGATGTCCAGAGCCCGTACGCCGCCAGCAAGGTCGGCGCGGACAAGCTGGCGGAGTCATTCAATCTTTCGTACGAGCTCCCGGTGGTCGTCGCGCGACCGTTCAACACGTATGGTCCTCGCCAGTCGTTGCGCGCCGTGATCCCGACCGTGATCGCCCAGGCGCTGGCCGGCGGCGACCTCCACTTGGGAGCGCTTACGCCGACCCGGGATTTCGTGTTCGTGCGTGACACGGTCGAGGCGCTCGTGGCGCTCGCCGAACACGACGGGCTGGACGATGGCACGTACAACATCGCGACCGGGCAGGACGTGTCGGTCGGCGGTGTCGTCAAAGTCGTCGGCGAGCTGCTCGGTCGTGAGCTGACCGTCCACACTGAGGAGGAGCGGCTGCGCCCGGTCCGGAGCGAGGTTCACCAGCTGCTCGGCGACGCCACAAGGCTGCGCGAGGCGACCGGCTGGACCCCTGCCACGTCGCTGCGCGACGGGTTAGGCGCGGTCATCGAATGGATGCGCACATCCGAGCTGCCAGCCCGTAGCCGCTCTTACGCTGTGTAACGCTGATGCTTGCGGTCATCATGGCCGGCGGCCGCGGCACTCGCCTGGCGCCATACACGACGGTGCTGCCCAAGCCGCTGATGCCGCTGTGCGATCGTCCGATCCTCGACGTGCTGCTGCGCCAGTTGGTCCGCGATGGCGTCGACGAGGTGATCATCTCGGTGAGCCCATTGAGCGGCCTGATCGAGACGTGGGTCCGGCATCACGGCGACTACGGCGTGCCGGTCGGGTTCGTCTACGAAGACGCCCCGCTAGGTACTGCCGGCGCGCTCCGGAACGTCCGGCGCCCCAATTCAACCTTCTTGGCGCTCAACGGCGACGTGCTCACAACGCTGGACTTCCGGGACCTTCTGTTCCGCAACCAGGCGTCCGGAGCGATTGCGACGATGGCAACCAAACGGCGGTCCGTCGACGTCGAATACGGCGTCGTGCACACAGATGGCGAAGGTCGGGTCAGGCGCCTTGAGGAGAAGCCGGAGATGGCTTTCCTGGTCAGCATGGGCATCTACGCAATGGAGCCCGCCATCATCGAACTGATCGGCGAAGGCGAGCGCATCGACTTCCCGGACCTTGTGCTTCGGGCGATCGACGCTGGGCACGAGGTGAACACTCTCGAGTACAGCGGTTACTGGCGCGACATCGGGAATCGGCTCGATTACGAGGCTGCGATCTCGGAGTTTGAAGCCGACCCCGACACGTTCCTCGGGAAGCAATGACCCGTCCAGACAGCCGACTCCACGCCGGTGTAGGGTGCGACGCTTTGCGGACCCAAGCTCCACCTTCACGTTGATATGACGCCATGACCGATATCGCCGACCGCGCGATGTTCTACGAACGCTTCGCTGACCAATTTGACGAGCGCATGAACCGCTACGAAGTAGGCAAGAGATTACGCCTCGTCTTCGATGACGCTCTCGGGCAAGAAGAGCTCCGCGGCCGCCGAATGCTCGACGCCGGATGCGGG